>JAPLIR010000009.1 GCA_026389015.1 Candidatus Dependentiae bacterium
ACTGTTGACGGTGTTAATCGAGAGTTTGCGTTGTGCAGCAACATCTTCAACAAATTGTTGATAAATGTCAGCAGACAATTCTTGCAACAACGCTTTTTCTTCCGGTGTTTTACTACTCAATGGATCGGTGATTGTTTTATACGCGCCAGTTTTTATTGGTGTATAACCGATCTTGAATTGCTCTATAAATTCCTTGAGTTGAAAGAGGGGAAGATAACACCCGATGCTGCCAATGGTTGCAGCGCCGGTTGCAATAATAGAGTCAGAACTGCAAGCGATGTAGTAACCGCCCGATGTGCATACATTTTCAACAAGGGTGATTACTGGTTTTGGATACTGTTTTTTGAGTGCTTGTATTTCATTGAATAATGCTTGGCTTGAGCCAGCAGCGCCGCCTGGGCATTCTATTTTAAGTAATACCGCTTTTATTGAGTTATCTTTAAAAAATGTAGTGAGCTGGTTATTGTAATACGATGCATCGTAGAGAATTCCTTTGATGGTGAGAACGCCAACCTTGGTGCTTGGTACCAGCAGCTTGCTATATTGTTTTCTGATGCTTTCAAAAACCATGGGTGCAAAATGTATGATGAGCAGTATGATGAAAATATTTTTAAGATAATCGAAAAATTTCACGTTGTTCCTTTAATGCAGTGATGAGCTATAAATTATTATCGTATAAGTGTATCGTCTATAGCGTGGCCATAGCAATTTAATTTTGAGCTTAATCGCCTGTTGATTTTTAACTGATTGGTGTGCTACTGATGGAATATATACATAAAATATTATTAAAGGAGACATAGGAATGGAATTTAGATTAAGTGATTGCGCGCGTTTGCCAGGTCAAATTGTTTTTTTTATTATTTCTGCAGCACTATTGGGCTATTTATTGTATAAGCCTGCTTCATCTTTTAATCCGATTGGTAAGTCATCTTTCGTGATACCATTAACGCCTGAAATTACAAAAAAATGGGGTAAAGAGCCGGTACATGTTAAAACAGGATTTATGATACATCAGTTTATTAATTTTGATGTTATCAAGAATGATTTTCTTATTACAGCAATTGTGTGGTTTGAATATGATCCAACAAAAATTTCGTTGGAAACTCTTGGCAAATTTTCTTTTACCAAGGGAGATATTACACAGAAATCTGATCCAGTAGTTACTAAGATCTCCGATAATCTTAGTTTTGCAAAATATCATCTGCGTGTACAGTTCAATACTATTTTTGATTACACTATGTTTCCCTTAAACGATCATATTATAACGCTTAACCTTACCAACACATCGGTAAGTGCCGATGATGTTATTTTTGATATGTCGCCAGTGGATTTTGTGGTGCCTGAATATGTGACAGTTTCTGGGTGGAATTTTGTAAAACATGAAGCAAAAAGTGGTTTTACAGAATATATGATTTCTCATGAAAACAAGACCACTAAGGAGCCTAAAATAGTGCTGAGTGTTGGTATACAAAAAAAGGATATTAGGCAGCTTGTTTTAATGTTATTGCCTATATTGTTATTGTTTTACTTTTGTGTTTTCATGCTCTCAATTGAGGAATTTAGTTTAAAAATTCAAAATATTTTAATGATTGTTACGGCCTACATGGCGTACAACGTAGTAATCCAAGCAATGGCGCCTAATGTTGGATACTTTATGCTTATCGATTATCTAGTTTTGTTTTTTTTATTAGTGATGTTTATTATTTTTGTAGCGCTTATGCTCGGAGAATTGCCAGAAGAAACGTTAGCAAAATCTACGTATGATAGCATTAAAGGTGGTACTGTTATAGCGGTGTACGCTCTGGTTGTAGGCGTTGTGTTTTATTTGACTCACTATTTAGTGTAATGTGTGATTGGAGATTGACCATGGAATTCAGATTAGGGTATTTTGCTACATTACAAGCGCAGTCGATTTTCTTAGTGCTTTCTGTAATGACGCTGGTTTATTTGTTTTATAAGCCCGTTATTACTTTTGAACCGGTGAGCAAGGAATCATTTGTACTTCCACTAACTCCCGAGGTGGTCAAACAATGGGGTAAAGAGCCTGTGCATGTCAAAACGGGGTTTATGTTTCATCAATTTCTTACCTTCAATGTAACTAAGAATGAATTTTTAATGACGGCGGTTATTTGGTTTGAGTTTGATCCTACTAAGGTATCGTTGGAAACGATTGGTAAATTTTCATTTACCAAAGGAGAGATTAAAGAAAAGTCTGAGCCTGTCGTTACCAAGATATCCGATACCTTGTCATTTGTACGCTATCATGTGCGTGTTCAATTCAATACTATTTTGGACTACAGAATGTTTCCTTTAAATGACCATATCATCTCTTTGAATTTCACCAATACAGCGGTCAATGCGAATGAAGTCGTTTTTGATGTGGCGCCAGCAGATTTTGTTGTGCCACAATACCTTTCTGTTTCTGGGTGGGATATTGTGAGCCATGAGGCAAAAAGTGGGTTTACTGATTATGAACTTTCTCAGGAAAAAAGAATGGTCATAGAACCCAAAGTTGTGTTTTCATTTGGCATACAAAAAAAAGATGTGAGACAGCTTATATTAATGCTATTGCCTATTTTGATATTGTTTTATTTGTCTATCTTTATGCTTTCGGTGTATGACTATCTTTTAAAAATGCAAAACGCCTTTATGGTTTTTACCGCGTATATGGCGTATAACGTAGTGATTCAAGCAATGTCGCCTGACGTGGGTTATTTCATGCTCATCGATTATTTAGTATTACTGTTCTTAGTGGCTATGTTTATTATTTTTCTCGCGCTGGTGTTTGGGGAGCTGCCACCTGAGTTGTTAGCAAAAGATACCTATGAAGACATCAAAGGTGGTGTGGTGTTGTTCGTGCACGCCATGGTTATAGGTACGGTGTTTTATTTGACTCACTATTTGGTATAGTCGTTTTAAGGGGTAGTTTACATGAAATTTAGGTTGAATCATTATGCTCGGTTAGAAGTGCACATCGTGCTATCGATTTTTTCTGCACTAATTTTCAGTTATTTGTTATATAAACCAATTTCTACGTTTAATCCAATAGGGCAGGAATCATTTGTGTTGCCCGTAACTCCTGAGGTTACAAAGCAATGGGGCAAAGAACCGGTACATGTTAAAATGGGATTAACGTTTCATCAGTTTCTTAAATTTAATGTCATTCAGGATGATTTTTTAGTGACGGCTGTTATCTGGTTTGAATTTGACCCTACTAAAGTTTCTTTGGATACGATTAGCAAATTTTCATTCACCAAGGGAAATATCGTACAAAAGTCTGATCCGATTGTTATTAAAATTTCTGATACCAAGAGCTTTGTGAAATATCACCTGCGTATTGAATTTAATACCATCCTTGATTATACGATGTTTCCATTGGACAACCATAAACTTTTTTTGAATTTTACTAATACAGCGGTTGATGCAGATCAGGTTGTATTTGATGTAGCACCAAAAGCTTTTGTGATACCAAAATATCTTACTGTTTCTGGATGGAACATAGTTGAACACAATGTTAAGAGTGGTTATACAGAATATGAGATTCCCGAGGCAAATCAAACAGCCAAGGAGCCTAAAGTAGTGTTTAGTTTAGGCATACAAAAAAAAGATATTAGGCAGCTTATGATAATGTTGCTGCCGATATTATTGTTGTTTTATTTTTGTGTTTTTATGTTAACGATTGATGATTTTAGTTTGAAAATTCAAAATATGCTTATGATTATTACGGCATATATGGCGTATAATGTGGTGATTCAGTCAATGTCACCTAATATTGGCTACTTCATGCTGATTGATTATGTAATGCTCTTGTTTATCATTGCTATGTTTATAATTTTTATTGTTCTTATGTTGGGTAATCTGCCTGAAAAAATACTATCAAAAACAACGTATGAAAAAATAAAGGGCGGCACCGTACTGTTGGTATATGCAATGGTGATAGGCTTTATGTTTTATCTGACTAATTTTTTGGCGTAAAAATAGTTTTTTTTGATTTGATTCAGCATCGATAGCGCTATCGATGCTGATTTATTTTAATGGGCAGCCTGACGCTTTTGCTTTGTGTAGTTTCTTGTAATGTCTAACCTCAAGCTGCTACGATAAAAATAGAGGGGTGCTGCATATCTGTGCGGAAAAATTTAAAAGGGGAGTGTTGGTTATGTTTAAAAAATCCTTGGTGCTTCGCATTTTTTCGTTACTATCAACCATTATGAGTTACGGAATTGCCAAAGCTATATGCCCCATTTGCACCATAGCGACGGGTATTGGGGTGGGGTTTTCAAGAAGGCTTGGCATTGATGATACTATAACGGGGTTGTGGGTCGGTGCACTTATTGCATCAACCATAGCATGGACTATCAATATTTTAACGAGCTACGGTATTAGATTTATTGGCAGAAAGCCGCTCGTCGCTTTTATATACCTACTGCTCTTTCTCTGGCCATTATACTACTACAACTATATCGGCATTCCGGGAAACACACTGTGTGGGTATGACAAACTTTTACTGGGTATTATTATTGGCATCATTACGTTTACGGTGGGTTGCTTGTGGTATAACTCGATTAAGGTTAGTAACGAAGGTCATGCCTATTTCCCATTCCAAAAAGTTTTTATGCCAGTTGGACTCCTTATAATTATGAGTATTCTTTTTTACTGTATAACGAGGTGAACTCATGGATACTAAAATAAAAAATTTGCAGGAATTGATTGATAAAGTAGATCAGATGAAAAAACAAGAAAAGATGGATCTTTCATCTGATCAAGATCTTACCATTGCAATCATGAATCTGATAAGTATCGAAGAACACCTATTTTTTACCGGGGCAAAAACGGGCAAAACAGAATATTACGATTTGATTAACGAAGTGCGAGAGATGCGCAAAGAGTTGCTCAAGAAAATTATTAAAGAGTATGAAGGGGAAGTCTGGTGTATTTCAAAGCACCTTTTAGCTTCTTCTATGCGCGTTATGGAGGTAGGCACTAAGCAGCTCGGCATGGGCAATAAAGAAGAAGCCTATGAGTTTTTTAATAAGTCCTACAAGCTCTATTCGCTTTTTTGGGGACTGAATATGAAGCTTATTGCGCCAGGAAGCATTCAGACTCATGAGTCTGAATCAAGTAAGGCTAATTATCCTGAAAGCGTAAAAACTAAGGTAGATACGTCGGCGTCTCAAGCCAAACCAACAAGCACCTTTATGAGTAAACTTGGAGAGTTGGTTAAAAAAGCAATTGATTGTTGTCTCGAGTAGCTGATTGCTCATTAGGTAGTCAGTTTCTGTTGCAAAAAACTGTTATAATGGGTTCCAGTTATTTTTTTGTTGGTCATACGTGTGAATGATGCCAGTTTCTAGGTCAAAATACCATGCATGTATAGCCAATTTTCCCTCTTGTATTCGTTGCTGTATCAATGGGAAGCTATATAAATTATGCAAAGAATTAATGAGAGCGTACTGTTCGCATAAAGTAATCTTCTCTTCAAGAGTTGCAGTAACGTGTTCTTTGGTTACTCTGTCACGAGCAGGACGTGCAAGTTCCATCCATTTTGTGATAAAACCATGTGATTTTTTATCGAAAAACAGCGTATTGCTTTCCAGTAAGGCTTGAATGCCACCGCATTGTGTGTGCCCAAAGATAATTATGTGTTCAACTTCTAGAAAATCAGCAGCAAATTCTAGTGCTGCGCTCGTACTGTGGTAGGTGTCACTATCTTCATAGGGTGGAATGAGGTTGGCTACGTTGCGTAGGACAAATAATTCACCTGGCTGACAGTCAAAGGTCATGGCTGGATCAACCCGCGAATCGGAGCATGCTATAATCATGGTCTTTGGTTTTTGGCCATGCAACACGAGCTCGCGGAAAAGGGTGCTTTCGGGGCTAAAAAATTTCTTTCTAAACTGCTTATTGCCGTCAATAAGTTTCTTAATTTCTTGTGACATATACGAGATTTCTCCAAATTAGGTTACTAAGTCACTAGTGTAGCACATAAAAGAGTAGAGAGGAATGGGGTTTTGAGGTTCATTGACTCTTTATGGCAACCTATTACTATTAGAATATGTCAATTTTAACAGTTTTTAAATACAGGGGTCGCGCATGATGAATTACGATTCAACGTTTAAGAGAGTTTCCATAGCACTATTGTTTTTTGTAATCTCAGGATTGAATAGTACTAGTTTTGGTATGTGTCTGGAAATGGAACATAAAATTAAGGGCGAAAAGTTTGACGCATCAACAATAAAAAAAATTGAGAGTACTATTGGCTATCAATTTAAAAATAAAAAGCTGTTGATGAAAGCTTTAACGACGAGGGCGAAAAATCCTGATGAAAATTATGAGCGATACGAATATTTTGGTGATAAGGTTTTGGATGTCGTTATTGCTAAAATCTTATTACAAGAGTATCCAGATGCTCCCGAGGGCGCCCTTACAGGGGCTCGTCAGGCTTTAGTGAGTCAAGAGCCTTTGGCAGCGTTGTGCTTGCGTCTCGGATTACATGAATACATTCAGGATGCTAAGTCTTCTGTTCCTCTATCAAGTTTATGTGACATTGTAGAGTCGACCGTTGGCGCAATTTGCGAGGATGGCGGTTCTATGGCAGCTCAAGATTTTGTTTTAAGATTCTTTTTACCCATGATCAAGGATAAAAAATGTCCACAAATGACAAGCGTTCTTGTGAAAGCTGCGGCTTCGACATTAAAAGAAGATGTTAGGTATGAGTATAAGGATGATACTTGCATACTGACAAAATCCGCTGGTAAGGGTTGTGTTACTACGAATTTGGATAAAGGTTATAAACTTAAGGGATCTTACGATACAAAGAAAGACCCTAAGCGACTTGCTCGTTACTGTGCAGAACGAGAGTTTATACAAAAAGAATTAGATGAAAAATATCAAGAATGTGTCGTGCGTTTAGCAACCGATGCGGATTATAAGCCTATGGATAACGTGCCAGCTCTCACTATGTCGTGGAATGTGGGTGAGAAAGACAATTATCGCGTTTGTCTTCATACGGTAATGCAGATGCTTGGTCGCCAAAATCCAAGTTATAGCTTTAAAGATGGTGATCAATCAGCAGGAACCCGTTTTGTATGTACCTTGGATAATCATCTATTCGAATCACCCACCTGTTCAGCATCGACCAAGAGTGAGGCGGAAGAAGCTGTTGCGCAAATCGCTTATAAAGAAATACAAAAGGCTGTTATTTTGACCAAGGACTTAGTCCATGATTCTCAGGCGATAGCTGCTCTTGATAAAAAAGATCCCGTAACATCACTAAATCTGATGTGTCAGGCGCTTAAATTACAAGCGCCAACCTACACGAACCATTATAGGGAAAAAAATGGAGCAGTGGCCTTATATTCTCGCATGGGTGCTCCGTGGTTAATGACGGAAATTGAGGGGCCATTAGAGGCAACAGTCAATGAGGCAAAGGTAAGAGTAGCAGCACGAGTAACTTCTCTCATGCAGCATTTCTCGGACGGCTATATTGAGCCTAAAAAATTACAATTGTTATGTGATTTAGGTGGAACGACAGAACCACTCGGCACTTTGATTAGATTGTCTCAAGCTACTGGTTTACAAAATCCTCGCATTGAAACCACTATTTGTGAAGGACCGGTTTCTGAAGGTCTATGCTTTGAAACGGCAATTACCGTCGCTGATAAAAAATGGGGGAATAGAGTAATTACTGGTTGCAAGGCTCCTTCAAAAGCAGAAGCTGAAAGGGCTGCGGCTAAAAAAGCATTGAATTATGTAGCTAATAAAATGTTTGAAGACGAAATAACTAAGGATTAGATAATATTTTAATCAAATTCTTTTGACTTTAGCGCGTCTTTCCTTTACAATTTGGTGAGTTACCTGAATTTAAGGGCGGTTAGCTCAGCTGGTTAGAGCATCAGTCTTACAAACTGGGGGTCGCAGGTTCGAATCCCGCACCGCCCACCATTAAATCGGTTTTTATCTTTAAAATTTTTTCCTCGGTAGCTCAGTGGTAGAGCACACGACTGTTAATCGTTAGGTCGCAGGTTCGAGTCCTGCCCGAGGAGCCATAGCATTTGGTTATGGAGCTGTAGCTCAGTTTGGTTAGAGCGTCCGCCTGTCACGCGGAAGGTCGCGAGTTCGAGTCTCGTCAGCTCCGCCAGTCTTCGCTCCTGCTACGCAGGGCTTCGTCTGGCTGACGCCACTACTTACGGAAGTAAGGAAAATATTAAATGTTTTATTGCGAAGACTGCCCGAAATAGTCGAATAGGCGACGACGGGCTTATTTGTTTTTTAC
>JAPLIR010000010.1 GCA_026389015.1 Candidatus Dependentiae bacterium
ATCATCTAATACTTTCTGAACAGCTGTTTTTATGGTGGAATCAGTGGCACTATAGGCCAGAGCTTGCGCTCTTTGTGCCAATTGCCAAGCATCTGATGTTTGACTTAATGCTGCTGCTATTTCACCTTGAGTGCTGGCTTTTTCTACCATCGCTTGCGCTGTTTTTTGAGCATCTTGAGCTTTTGCGATGGCGATTTTTGGGTCGTTGGCGATTGCCATTGCTAGTTCTGCTGGTTTAGCCTGAGCGTTGCGTAGAGTGGCGATTACTTTTTGCATGATCTCATTTGCCGACGCTCTTAGAAGATCATTTAACGATACTGTTGCTGATAGGTCTTGAGCTTTTTGAGCTAATATTTGAGCTTTTTGTGCTGCCGTAATGGCTGCTTGAACGGCAGCATCTGTTGTGGCCGTATCAACCAATTTTTGTGCATTAGTTTGAGCATCTTGAGCATCGTTAATAGCTTTTTGCGCCATACCTAAGGTGGTTAATTGGGTTTGTATTTTTGTAATAAGTGTATTTGCATCGTCTATAATTCCTTGAGCTCTTGCTTGATCATCTGTTTGAGTGCCAGTTTTTGCTTTTGTCGCCTGCGCTAATGCTGTTTGTGCTTGTGCCAAAGCTGCATTAATTTGGTCAGAGGTGACTGATGTGTTCGCTTGTGTATTGGCAGCAGCTACAGCTCTTTGAGCGTCAGTTACCGCTTGATACGCGGCTTGTGCTGCATCAGTTTTATCATGTGCCATTTTTACTGTTGTGGTTGCATCATCCACTATTTTTTGAGTATCTATTTTAATGGTGCTGTCAGTTGCATTGGCGACTGCGGTTTGAGCATTCATAGCTTTTAACTGAGCATTTTCTGCTTGAGATAAGGCAGCTGCTATGGTTGTTCGCGTAGTTGCTTGGGCTACGGATTGTTGGGCTTCTGTTAGAGCGATTCGTGCTTGATTTAACGCGGCCGTTCTAAATTCCAATACTGCTTGTTCTTCGGCTGCTATTTGGGCGGCTGCTATATCTTTTTGTGATTGAGAAGCTGCAGCGGCATTGATTTTACTTTGTGCCATGTTTGATGTCGCGAATGCATCGAGGTATACTTGGTGAGCTGCTTCTACTAGTGCAGGATCCTTTGAATTATTTACTGCAAGGTAAGTATCTTGTGCTAGTTTTAAGGCTGCTTGTGCTTGCTTGAGGGCTGCGAGTATATCGTTCGGATTTGCAGCAGTATCGACTGCTTTTTGTGCGTCGGTTTGAGCTGTTTTTGCTAAAACTATAGTATTTTGAGTTGCTGCTTGAGCTGTTTTGGAAGCCTGCAAAGCAGTAGTTTTTTTATCTTGCGCCATAGTTACTATTTTTTGAGCATTACTACGCGTATCGTTGGCAGCAGTCTTAATAGTGCCATCTATCTGGTTTTCGGCTAATAGTTGGGTGTTTTGAGATCCGGCAAGGACTGTTAGTGCTTGTGTTAATGCTGATTCTATTTGGTCGAGGGATGTTGCTGAGTCGACCGCAGTTTGTGCTGCTTGTATTGCATATTGAGTTTGAGTCAGCGAGGCTTGTGCTGCTTTTACGGCATTAAATAGGTCTTGTGCTGTTTTCAAGGTTGCGGTTGCATCGTCTACTGCTTTTTGAGCTGCTGCTTTGAGTGTATCATCTCCCTGTGTGGCTGCTGCATCTCGAGCATTCTTAGCATTAGATAAGCTTGATTGAGATGCAGTGACTGCTGCTTGTATAATATCGTGTGTTGTTGCAGTATTGATCACCGCTTGAGCTGCTACATTTGAATTTTGAGCTACTTTTATATAGTTTTGCACATTGGTAAACCCATTGAGTTTACTTTCTGCTTTACTCATGGTTTGGCCTGTATCAAATAATAGTTTTTGACCCAATGCTTTCAACGTATCGTCTGTTGTTTTGAAGGCGAGAATATTGGCATTTTGAGCTTTGGAAAGAGCCGATTTTGCTTGCGTTAATGCGGCTTCAATATCTGCTTGCAAAGCAGCCTTATCCAAGGCTGCTTGCGCTGTTTGTTGAGCATCTTGTGCAATCGTGAGTGCCGCTTGAGCATCGGCTTTGGCTTGTTGGACTGCTTGAGCTGTTTGCGCTGCTCGTGCTATTTGATAGGCGGCTTGATCTACTTGCATTTTTTGTGTTTGGTTTTGTATGTCATTGATCACGCCTTGTGCTTCATTGAGGGTGCTGGCGGTTGCTGCTTTGATGGTGGCATCAAGATTGGCAGTCAATGGTGGTAGACTAGTAGCCACTATTTGAGCATCTTGCGCTTGTTTTAACGCATCTTGCGCAAACGTTAATGCTCGTGCTAGGTCACTTTGTGTTTGAGCCCATCCTAATTGTGCCCTGGCTATGCTGAGGGCGTTTTGAGCTTTGGCTAGGGCTGTTTGTGCAGGATTGGCTTGCAGTTGTTCTGTTGTTGCAAGAGCATCTGCTTTGGCTTTTTCATCGGCTAATTGAGCTGCTGCTAGGGCATCAGCTTTGGCATTATCTTCGGCCGCTTGAGTTGCAGCCAGGGAAATTGCTTGAGCTTTATCTTGTGCATCTTGTTTAAGTTTATCGGTGATCTGAATTTGTTCTATGATTTTGGGCGTTCCGATGCTATTTAAGAATGATCGATAAAGATCGTATACATCAATACTATAGGCCCATTGCACCAAGTTTGCTAGGCTTGAGTCTGTACCCGGCAGATTCAAGAAATCATGATCCCAACCTTGTGCGGTTGTTATGATACTGCTCAGTTTTTCTTGTGCTGCTTGTTTTGCTTGGGGACTATTGTTTGAAGTGTACCAATAGTTCTGAAGCAGGCTGGATAATTCCATGATATCTTTTTGAAGAGCATCGTATTGAGCCATTTTTGTACGTGCTTTTTCATAGTCTTCTTGTTGTTGATTTGCTGCAGCGATCAAAGCTTTTTGGATTAATGGTGCATCGGGATATTTGTTAAAAATTCTTTGGTAGGAATCCAATATTCCAAGTTTATACGTTGGCGCTACTAACGATGCTATGTGTGCATCGAGGGTAATAAAATCTTCGTAGCTGAGTCTATCGATTTTTTCTATTATTTCTTCAAATGCAATAATAGCAGGATTGAGTAAAAAATTGGCAATGCTTTGTTTTATGGTTGCAAGAAATACTTCTTGAGCTTGCTTGGTAAAATTGGCGAATTTTTCCTGGCTGGCATCGGTCATTATTGCAGGCAAGGTGCCATATTGTTTAAAGTATTCTAACATGCCCTGAAACCAACCGGATAAGGTTAGCCAGAGAGGCGGCGTGTTCCATTCCATATCAGCAATAACAGCCTGTAGAAATTGATAGTATAAATCAGTCATCGCTTTAAACCCTAATGCAGTTGAAGCTATATTCTGTCCTTGTGCTTCACTTAATGCTCTTATTACGGAAGTAATGGTTGCGTCTTGTAATGTTTGATTTTTTATATCTTGTTGTATGGTTGCCGTAATAGCAGGGAAGTTGAAAGTATTGATAGTAATTTGTTCTTGAGAAATTTGTTGAGGAGCAGTTGCAGGAGTAGGGGTTGTTGCGACTTGTGCGTCAGCTAATGCTTTTGCTATAGCTTCTTGTTGTAATGCCGCAGCCTTATCGGCAGCAGCCTTGGCGTCTTGCGCGGTTTTAGCGTCATCGGCAGCTTTTTTTGCTTGTGCATCAGCCAATGCTTTTGTTGTAGCTTCTTGTTGTAATGCAGCAGCTTTGGCATCTTGCGTAGCTTTTTCTTGAGCATCTTGAGCAGCTTTTGCATTTGCGGCCTGTTTTGCTTGTGCGTCAGCTAGTGCTTTTGCGGCTTCGTCTTGTTGTAATGCAGCAGCTTTGGCTTGTGCAACTTGTTGTGCTTGTGCCTCAGCTAAAGCCTTTGCGGCCTCTGCTTCTTTTAATGCAACGGCCTTAGCATTTGCATCGGCTTGAGCTTTTGCGTCTTGTGCGGCTTTTGCCTGTGCAGCTTGTTGTGCTTGCGCGTCTGCTATTGCCTTTGCTGCTTCTGCTTGTTTTTGTGCGATTTGAGCTTTCGTGAGTGGTTTTAACGCATCTTTAATGGCTTTGAGTGTATCGCTCGCTAATTTTTTTGCTTGAGTAAGGGCGTCTTTAATATCAGCATCATTATTTAATTTTTTAGTTGAAGCTAATTTGGTGACATCATCCAATTGTTTGGTGATGGATTTGAGTGCGTTTTCGGTTTTAGCTGTTTGTGCGGCTGTTTTTGCTGTGGTAATTTTTTGTAGTATATCGGTTTTTGCAGCAGCTGTCTGAGCGTCTTTAATTTCTTTAAGAGTATCGCTTACTTCTTTTTTTGCTTGGACTAGAGCGTTTTTAATATCAGCATCATTATTTAATTTTTTTGTGAGAGCTAATTTGGTGGCATCATCTAATTGTTTGGTTATAGATTTGAGAGTGTCTTCGGTTGTAGCTGCTTGTGCGGTTGTTTGAGCAGCAGTAATTTGCTGAAGCATGTTAGTTTTAACCTTTTGCAGATCTTCTGTCACTTTTGGGGTTGCAGCTGCGGTTTTAGGCTGAATAACGGCGACCGCGTTGTTTGTCAACGCGGTCAATAGTATAATCATAAAAACGTATTTTTTTGACACATATTTCACAAGCATTCCTCTTGGAAATGACTTATTGTAAGCACTGTTTAAAACTTATTCAGTAATAACAATAGGTGCAGGTTGATTCATATATTCTGGAAAAGCGTTGTCTATTAATGGTTTTAGTTGTTCTAGTCTTTGACTGAATGCGTTGCGGAAGTCAGAGAACTCAAATTGGGCCATGATCCAAAGTCCCAGGATAGGGAAGGTAGTCATGATAGCAACATGAAGGTTTTTTAAAGCTGCTCTGTTTTGAGGGGTTTCTGCATTTCTTTGGATTTTTTCTGCCATTGTTTGTGAGAGGTCATAAATTTTTTGTATAGCAGGTAGGAATGCTTTCATGTCAGGTACCATCGCCTTAAATTTCTTTTCCCACTGTGAAGTTGGAAACTTAATGAATTCAATAATAAACGCTTTTATTTCAGGTTGTGCATTCTTAAATTTTGCTAAAGCATCTTTAGCCGCTTCTTTTAATGGTGATGGATAGGTTGCTATCTTGAGTTGTGATTCGAATGACTTCATCGTGTTATTAAATTGAGTAGTAAAATCTTTGACTAATTTATCTTGTTCTTTTTTTAATCTCTCCAGTTCTTTTTTTGCTGCTAATTCTGCTGCGGTCTTTTTGACGACCGGTGCTTTAGTTGCTGGCTTTATTACCACAGCTTGTGCCTGAGGTGCACAGAAGGCTAAGCTTATCATGGCAATCGAGAATGCTAAGACATGTTTAGGGGATATGTTTTTCATAGTAACTTCCTTTTTTTAAAAACTATATTGGTAACTTTATTATCAGTATTCCATAGTGACAAGCAAGAAATCAATAGTTTTATTAAATTCAATTATAATTGTTATTCGTAGGCGAATTAGGAGTTTTATGAGGGGAGTTAAAAGTTGCTCGAGATAGGGATTGTTTAGGGTCGATGGTTCATAATTCTTTTTGATAGCGCCACTGATGGAGCGGCCAAGGCTATTGCGGCTAGCTTTATGATATAACTGACGATAATAATGTGCAGAATGTTGTCCACGATGCCATAGAGACCTAAAAAGCTAAATAATATGGTGTCGAGTAATTGACTGACGATAATCGATGCACCATTGCGGATGACTAAATGGCGATTGACTAGGGCTATCTTGAGTCGAGCATAAAGCCATGAATCAAAGAACTGCACTACTAAATAGACAACAAATGAGGCAATAACAATGCGGGGCATGAATCCTAGGATGGCTTGAAAGTGATCTTGCATGGTGTCGCTTGGGCTTGGAACGTAGGCCAGTTGAATTTGCGATACGATACCATAAAAAGCTAAGAGGCCAAAGCTGGTCCAAATTGCCTTTTTTGCACTCTCTTGTCCAAAGTATTCTTGGAGAAGATTTAAACCCAATACAGCACCGATGGTGAATGCATCAGAACAGGTGGCGTTAAAGCCAAAAAGCGTGGTTTGCTTGGTGACAAATATGTTTGCCAAAATGCATTGCACAGAAATAAAGGCAACAAGCGCCTCTTTGCCCATACGGAGGGCAAGGAGTGCTGATGCGGCAATGAAAAGAGAATGAGCGGAGAAAATTAATTCATTAATCATGTCAGTAACGGCCATTCTTTAAAGCCAATGAGTTGGCACTCAGGTTGGGGAATAATGCCAAATTCTTTTTTGACCAATTCTTGCATGGTGCGCACAAGGTTAACAATATCAGTTGATGTGGCATTGCCACGGTTTATGAGCATATTGGCATGTTGATAGGATACTATCGCATCGCCAACGGCAAGTTGACCTTTAACGCCGATTTTATCTAAGTAGTAGGCAACGTAGATCATTTTTTTACCATTACTCATCAAGGTAACTTCATTGTCATGAAAATTTCTGAAAAATGAGCCACAGGTGTGCGTGCTGGGGTATCGTTTAACGCGGTGGCGTATAATTTCAATCCGTCTGCCTTGTGCATAGGCCGTTGCTAAGTCGGTTGTCCTTTTAAGCTTAAATGTTGCGTTAAGGAGGTAGTGATTTTTATCGAATAGTTTTGATTGGTCGTAACCAAAATTAAACCATGCCGTGGATACTGTTTCAACCAGACCTGATTCTTTATGGATAATCTGCGCGCTGACTAAAAATTGCTCAAGTAAGAACTCATAATAGTGAAGATTGATATAGACCGAACCGCCTACAGTACCTGGAATGCCACTAAATTCCTCCAAGCCGACGATATTGTGTTCAAGGCAATATAGGATGAGATCATGGATAGTAACGCCAGCGCCGGCTGTAATTTCTACAGATTCTTCATTTAAGCAGTTAATGGTTATTTCATTAAGTTGTGGTCTTATGACTAATCCATCAAAACCATCATCACTGATTAATATATTAGCACCTTGTCCAAGTACAAAAATAGCCAGTTTGTGTTCTTGCGCATAAAAAAGTGCTTGCGCAAATTCTTGTGCCGTTGTTGGCTCTACATAATTTTTTGCAGCACCACCGGTTCTGAACCAGTTTTTATCGGCAAGCAAAATATCGTGTTGAACCACGAGACTATGTTGGTTGTGATGGGGGCTTTGTGTGTGCATTATTGTACGGAGCAGGCTGTTTGAGGTTCAGCTTTTTTAAACGGTGCACGCACGGCAACTTTTTTATTCGTCACTAATTCTGAGCATTCTTTGCTACAAGTGTTGTGGTATTGTGTAACACAGTCTTGGCAGGCAATAAAATGTTTGTTGCAGGTGGCATTGAGGCAATTGGTGTAATCATCAGATGCATTGCTGCATAGGTCGCAGATGCTCAAAATGTCATCATTAATCTTAACCGCTACGCGACTATCAAAAACATAGTTTTTCCCTCTAAAATAACCATCGGGGAATTGTTCGGTATAACGAACAATTCCGCCTTCAACTTGATAGACTTCTTGGGCAATGCCTTTTTGGTTGAGGTAAGCGGTTGCTCGTTCGCAACGGACGCCGCCGGTGCAGAACATTAACACTTTTTTGTCTTTAAACTGCTCAGCATTGATGTCCAAATATTCTGGCAGATCTCTAAAATTCTTAATATCAGGAATAATTGCATCAGTAAAGGTGCCAATTCTTGATTCGTAGTTGTTTCTGGTATCTAGAATAACCAGGTTCTCTGGTTTGTCTTGTAGCAATGCATGGGCTTGAGCAGGGGTAAGGTGGCGACCGCCATCACGAACAGTGACTTTTTGTGTATCTTGACCAAAGTTAACGATTTCATCTTTAATTACAATGCGTAGTCGTGGGAAGTAGTCAGAATCGCCTTCGCTTTTTTTAAAATCAATAGCGCCAAAAAGTTCGTGATTGTTCATGAGGGTAATGTAACGTTCTACCATGGTATTGTCCCCGGCTAGGGTGCCGTTAATGCCTTCGTGGGCGAGAATAATACGGCCTTTTAATCCAAGATCTTGGCAAATTTGAGTCTGCCATTTTAGGATTTGCTTAGGGTATTGAATGTCGACGTATTTATAGAAAAGGATTAATGTGCCCATAGGATTTTTCAATAAATTAAGGGTTAAAAGTTCTTATATACTCTTATTTTTACTATAGCATATTGCTATGGGGCCGTCGATAGTCAATAGGTTTTTAGAGTGTCAGATCTATTGGCGTAATGTCTTTTTAAAAACATTACAAAAAGAAAATTATTGACAAACTGCTTGTATCTGTCAACATCTCTCCTCTGTATGTTAGCGTTCAATTTTTTGAGGTTTGTTATGTGTGATTTAAGAAAAATATTTTTGATAGGGTTATTCAATATAGTTTCTGGTGCATTTGCTGGTCAGGGTGGAAGTTGCGAGATTCTCCCATTAGATAAATATAATCCAGATGTTGCGGATGGAGTATCAAGATTGTTAATGAAGGCGATTGTAGCAAGTGATTATGGCCAGGTTGTGCGGGCTTTGGATTTTCATGCTGATGTTAATGCATCAGCAGAGGAAGGAATAACTCCGCTTATGCTTGCCTGCAGTAAAGACAACAGTGATATAGTGAAATTTCTTATTTGTTGTAGAGCCGATTCCAATATTCAAGATCTTAGTGGTGAGACAGCTCTTCATGTAGCTGCATGTTATAGTGCATACGGGTGTATAAAATTATTGCTTGAATCAGGCGCTCGGGTTGACGTAAAAAACAATAAGGGTCAGACGCCAGTGGATTTTGCTATGGTGTCTGGTAATTATAAATGTATGGGAGTTCTGGTAAGAAAACTTTTTGAACCAACCAAGCGTACGGTGACGCCAAAACATTTTATATTTGCACCAATATTGCCAAAAGCGGTGCATGGAGCTCTTATGTTTTCTAATAAAGAAATGATAAAAGATTTTCTGAATGGTCCGGCAATGCATTGTGGCGATAACGTTGAAGCGGTAGATGTTTCAACTGGTTCTTGTTTGTTATCTTTAGCCGCAGCGTATAGTTCTGAAGAAATAGTACAAATGATCTTATCAAGAAGGCCTCATCTTAATAGAAAAAATCGTCTAGGGCAAACAGCTTTGCATCGTGCTGTGTCACATGCTCAGCCAAACATAGTGGAGTTGCTTTTAATAGCTGGTGCTTCTGCTAATATAGTTGATAATGCCGATAGGACAGCGTTTGATATTGTTTGTGTTGGTTCAGATTTTAAACATGCTGAGTTACGTAAACATTATTTAGAAAAAAAAACATTATTGGTTGATCACATGAAACGCAACATGGCCATCGAGCTTTATAAGCATACTCCGATAGCAAATTACGACACGCGCGAACAAATAACAAAATTAATTATGGATTATCATACTATCAGTGAGCCACGGCCTCACCAATAATAAAAATTGAGTCGTTAGCACCAGCGAATTTTTAAGGATATTGCATGAAACATAGTACAAAAATAGTATTAACCTTCTCACTCGGAATGAACATGACCGGCCTTGTCGCCATGTTGCCTTACTGGAGAGTTTCTGAAGCTTTAAAAGCCAATCCGGAGCGATCTATTACACAAATATTTTCTCAAGAATTATTAATAGCAAGTCAATCTGGTCAGTTGAATACAATGCAAGAATTGATTGAGATAGGTGCCGATGTGAATTTTCAAGGGGCCGATGGTACTACTGCGCTGCATAATGCATTGCTTAATAGGCATCTTGGATGTGTGCAATGTTTGATTAATGCAAAAGCTAATATCAACCTTGCAGATGGTGAAGGTATAACACCACTTCATTGTGCCACAAGTCGTAATGATGGAGCATCTATGAATCTGTTAATTGAAAAGAATGCTTTCATTGCAGCATGTGATAATGACGGGCAAACTTCAATGCATGTTGCCGTTGAGCAGGGCTATAGCGATGGTTTGCAGCTTTTGCTTGATAACAATTTTGGTCCTGAGACTACGCTTTGTATTGATAAGGCTAATGCAAATGGTGAGACGCCACTGCATTATGCGGCAGATCTTGGGGATGAGCAATGCCTGAAAATTTTGTTGGCAGCAAAAGCTAATGTTAATCTTAGAGCTGCTAGTGGTAAGACGCCATTTGAGTTAGCGTTTGATCGGGATAATGCCTTATGTATGATTCTTTTATGTTTACAGCAGCATTAATCATAGATGGCGAGCATGATGAAAATTAGTCTTATTCATTGATTTTGCGCTAGCACGCTATGGTTCTTTTTGGTATACTGACACTGAAACTGATAGTGTGTAAGTGTATCAAAAAAAAGGATCGTAATTATGACAAAAAAATTAATGTTAGCATTGTTATGTGGCGTAGCTCCAGTAATGTTTAATGGATGCTCATGTCAGACAGATAAAAAAGAAACAAAAGAAGTAACAACAAAAACAGCAACCACAAAAGAAATGAAAAATACTATGAACGAAATTAAAACTACTCCGTCAGGATTACGTTATCAAATTCAACAAGCAGCACCTGCTGATGCTAAAAAACCTACCAAAGGTAATAAAGTAACCGTTCACTACACTGGCTGGTTGGAAGATAAAGATGGTCAACCAAATTTAGATAAGAAATTTGATAGCAGTGTTGGTCGCGCTCCATTCAGTTTTGTTATTGGTGCAGGCATGGTAATTCAAGGCTGGGACGAAGGTGTTATGGATATGGCAGTTGGCGAAAAACGTCGCTTAATTATTCCTGGCAATCTTGCATATGGCAAACAAGGCTACCCTGGTGTTATACCACCTAACGCAACATTGATTTTTGATGTTGAGCTTTTAGAAGCTGCATAAAAATAGATTATAAAAATTGGTTATAAAAAAAGAAGCTGGGCTTAAAAAACCCGGCTTCTTTTTTTGTTTGAAATCTTGATAAAATCCTGCAGAAATAAGTAAGACGCATAGGCGTATTAGATATGATCGACTTTCTTTTTGAAGTAATGCCAGGTGAATATCGTAAAAAGTACGGTAAATAGAGTAAGCGCTCCTGCACAAATCCAAACAGGCATAAAGTTTGGTGTGCCAAGCATAGCGCGACGTAGCCCTTCGGTGACATACACAAATGGATTTAAAAGTAAGATGTAGCCAAGTGGTGGACAGAATTGTTTAATGATTTGCCAGGGGATAAAGGTGCCACCAAACAGTAGTAATACAAAATTAATACGCATCCAGAACGATCGTAGACTTCGTGAACTTGGCATTAGGCAGGCGGTTAAATGAGTGTATGCAGCAGAGCAGAGCGCGCTCAAAAATATAATGACGGAGGTTGCAAGCCATGATGCATGTGTGGTTACAAACATAGTGCCGAGAATCAATTTTGCCATAGGGAAAAATGGTAATGCGATAATACAGGTAAAAATCGTATTGAAGAGAATGCGTTGAACTATTACTAATCGTGGATCGAGCAAAGTAATTTGATAATCGATAAAGCGTTTATTTTCAAGATCAAAAATTAATCCAATGCTCAAATTATACGCAAACGAAAAAACAACAATCAGCATGTGGCCGACTAATAGTGTGGTGCTTTGGATAGCGCTATTAGGTCCAAAATAGGTTGTTGCCATAATATAGCCGATGCCAATCGTGTATATGGTAGGATAAATAAAACAATAGTTGATGAAGTACGTGAGCAAGCGTTCGCGATAGTTATAGGCATCACGATATAAAAATTGTAAAAAAATGCGCGCTGTTTTTGTGATATTCATATATTACCTATACCGGATCTAATCTTTTTTTGACGCCATACACTAAACAAACACAATTAAATACAATAAAGATGCTGAGCATGACAGCACATAGTGGCCAAGGGATAAAGTCTTGGTTGCCAAGAAATGCTGCGCGTATGCCCTCTGCAGCATAGGTGATTGGGTTGAGTAGCATGCAGTAGGCAATCCATGGTTGCCAAAGATAGACTTTTTTCCATACAACTAATGTTGCACCAATCCACCACATGGGTGCAAGAATTCGTGGCCATGAATTGGCCATAATCCATGACAGTGACAACGAGTAACTGAATGCTAAAAAGAAAGTAGAAAAATAAGCTAAAATTAATGGGTAAACGATTGCAATGCCTAGCCAACTGATTGCTGCTAGGTTAAAGTGCGTATGTAATAGGCCAACGCCAATCGTGAACAGTGGGAGCGTTACGATCGCAACCTCAAGCATGTGATTGATAATGAATGAGGCAAAGAGCCATCGCTTAGGAATGGGTAACGTCAGATGATAATCAATAAAGCGATCATGTTCTAAATTAAAACTTGTTTTTAGTACAAAGGCATATCCCAAATGGAATAATAATGAGGTCATGCTACCAAGGTAGGTAGGTGCAATCATGGCAGATGGCGTTCCCAGTAAGGGGAATAAATAACCAAAGGTGGTGACTTGTACGATAAGCGGTGGTATGCAATCAATGATAATTGAGCTCACATTGGCAGCGATCATTTTGAGATCTTTGCTTATCAGTACGCGGAGTATTCGAGCATTTTTAAGGGTACTCATTATTAAGCCTTTCAGGCGGTTTAGAGCTCTTGTATGTCTTTGGTGATATGTATAAAAATATCTTCTAGGTTGTCCATGCTATGTTTTGCTTTAAGTGCGGCAACCGATTCAATGAGTATGAGTCTTCCTCTGTGCAAGATACAGACTCTATCAGAAAGAACTTCAGCTTCGTCCAAATAGTGAGTCGTTAAAATAATCGTGATACCCATGCTTTTTAAATTTCTAATAATGGCCCAGAGTTTTCTGCGAATGTCAGGATCAAGACCTACGGTTGGCTCATCTAAAATAACAATTTCTGGATTGTGCATGAGTGCTCGTGCAATCAACACGCGTTGTTTAGTGCCGCCAGAAAGGGAATCGATAGCCGCATTCTCGTGGCGTTTAAGCTCAAGCTGTTCAATGAGTTTATCAGTACGTTGTTGGACTATTTCTTCGGGAATCAAAAAGTAACGGCCAGCAAATAATAAGTTTTCTTTAACCGTTAAAAATTGATCAAGGTTTTGTGTTTGTGGGCAAAATCCTAAGTGTGTTCGATAGTCAGGAATGTTTTTATAGATTGAAGTGCCATTAAAAAGAATGTCACCCGAAGTTGCAGGATGCAGGGTAGCTATGATAGAAGATAGTGTTGTTTTGCCAGCACCATTCACGCCAAGGAGCCCAAATATTTCGCCTTTATGAATATCGAGCGATACATTGTCCAAGGCTTTGGTAGTACCGTTTTTGCCTTGATATATTTTGGTGATATTTTTGATCGAAAGAATATTTTGTTGCATAGGTATTACTCGATGATAGTTCCGATTTTAATGAGATGCTTATTTTTATTGGCAACATAAATAGCAGCGAATATCCATACGACTGTTATGCCGCAGCTTATAAGTGTGCCAAATATCATTAAGTTGCCGATGTTATTTTTAAAGATGTTATTGATTTGTGCTCCTGTTTGTTGTGCTGCGCGGAAAGCAAACATATCAATCCATCCTTTGGTTTTAAAGCGAATATCTTTGCTGGTAGGAATGTAGAGCATTTCTTTTACTGGATTATTAAGGCCGTATGCTAATCCTTTTGCAAGAAGCATGACACCAAAGGTTGCCCATAGAAATTGTCCAGCAGTTGGATTGCCAAGATTAAAAAAAACGAATAATGATATGAATGCAGTTGCCAAACATACGGGAAATACTAATAAACAGAAGCGTATGCCAAAGCGTTTTAATAAGTAGCTCGTACCAAAAAAAGCCATGAGTAATGCGAGGGTATTCACGCTTATACCGTACATGCCTTGAAACTGTGCGAAGACGTCTTCTTGACAAAATGACGGATGCTCATGTGCGCTCGTTTGCATTTGGTATTCAACGATTTGAGTGATAATTTCATAAAAAGTAGAAATGACCAATATGCAGAGTACGTATGGTTTAGTGATTAGCAATATAAGACCAGAAAAAAATCCCTTAAGAAACCCTTCTTTTTTGTTTTCTGTGGTATGTGCTTCGGGATTGCCAATTTGTTGTTGTGGTGGTATAACACGCATAAAATAGTACATGAGGCAGCCAATTATAATAGAGGTGGCTGTAGCAATTAAAAAAAATGTCCATATGCCCCCAAACTGTAGTGAGCCAAGGTTGATAAGTGATCCTGTAATTGCGCCGCATTGTGCCATTGTAACGAGAAAAGGATAGCTTCGTTGTGCTGATTGCGTAGTGCTAATGCTTATGGTGAACGACCAGAAGAGCGTAATTAATAAAGCGCCGAAGCTGTCGGTGGCAAAAAATGATAACCAGCCTATGCCAGCAAGAATATTTTTACCTAAATACATATCGCCATAAAAATGACGTAACGCAAGCAATAGAGTGATACCACCAAAAAGAAACGTGTATAAGCTGCAGAGTAAATAAAAAACGGTATGTTTTTCGAATAAATCAATTATTTTCGAATATAACAAAATAAGAAGAATTATGACAAAAGGCGACCAAAACTTTGCAATTGGTTGCATAAGGCAACCATAATTTGCGGGCCATCCGAATTGACTAGGGAATGCAATCTTAAAAAAAATCGTGTTTTTAGCTAAACCTACGAGCCAATACGTACCTATGATAAGAAAAAAAATCATACCAAGAATAGTATATTTTTTGAGCTCTTCTTTGTGTAAATCAGGCCAAAAAAAGTGTACGAATTTGGTTAACATAATGAGTTCCTTAGTATTGTACACAAATTCTTATTCAATAATTGTTCCGCTTTTGATAAGGTATTTGTTTTTATTTGCAACATAAATAGCGGCAATTATCCATACTACTGTAATACCACAGCTAATCATGGTACCGAAGACCATTAATTCACTCATGTTATGTTTGAAAGCGTTATTAATCTGTGCGCCTGTTTGTTTTGCAGTGCGGCTTGCAAACATATCAATCCAGCCTTTTGATTTAAAGCGAACATCTTTGCTTGTTGGAATATACATGATTTCTTTGACTGGGTTGTTGACTGCGTATCCCAAGCCCTTTGCAAGAATCATAACGCTAAAGGTTGCCCAGAGTAGTTGACCTGTGCTTGGGTTGCCAAGTTTGAAAAAACTGAACAGTGATAAAAATGCAATTGCTAGGCAAATAGGAAACAACAATAAGCAGAATTTGAGTCCAAATCGTTTGATCAGATAGCTTGTGCCAAGAAGTGCCATGAAGAACGCCATGGTGTTAACGCAAATACCATAAATACCTTGAAATTGTGCAAAGCCTGCTTCACCGCAAAATGATGGGTAGACATAGGCATTGGATTGCATTTGGTATTCTATAATTTGGGTGATAATTTCATAGACGGTAGAAACAATTAATACACCAAGCAAATACGGTTTTGTTACCAGCAATATGAGGCCAGAGAAAAATCCTTCAAAAAAACCTTCTGTTTTTTTTTCTGTTGCATGTGCTTGTCGGTTGCCAATAAGTTCTTGGTGCGGAGTGACGAGCATGAAATAATACATGGCGCCGCCGGCTGCTATGATGGCGAAAGTTGCGATGAGAAAGAGTACCCACATGCCACCCAAGCGCTCAATGCCCAAGGTAGGAATGGAACCTATAATAGCACCAAATTGTGCTGCGGTTCCAAGAAGTGGGTAGCCGCGCTGTGCAGAAGCCGATGTGCTGATACTGGTGGTAAATGACCAAAATAGAGCAACAAGTAATGAGCCAAAACTTTCGATAGCAAAAAAAGAAACCCAACCAACATTGGCAAGAAGTATTTTTCCTAAATAAACATCGCCATAAAAGTGGCGCATGGCAAGAAGCACTGTTATGCCACCAAATAGTATGGTGTAGATAGCGCATAGAATGTAAAAAACAACATGCTTTTCAAACCAATCAATCATTTTCGAGTAGATGAGTACCAAGGCAATAATAACAAAGGGCGACCAAAATTTTGCCACCGGTTGCATGAGACAACCTTGATTTGCTGGCCAACCGAGAGTTGTTGGGAATGCAATTTTAAAAAACAAGGTGTTTTTTGCTAAGCGCAAAAGCCAATAGGTACCAATGATAAGAAAGAATATAGACGAAAGAATGCTGAATTTTTTTAATTCTTGTTGTTGTAAATCGGGCCAAAAAAAGTTGATCATACGCGCTAACATGAGTAAATCCTTACTAGGTATTTTCGTGAAATATCAGATTGTGGTAGAGGTAAGAAGGGAAGGTAGTGCAACAAAGGCAGCACTTACCACTTTTTACTTATAAAGGTTACCATGTAATTGAGTGCATGACAACGATTGATTGCCATGTTTTTTTATTCGATGCGGGCTAGGCCGCGAGCTCTACTTTTTTCAAACATGGCTTTAAAGAACATGATAGCCAAAGCGAGGTACATTACGTTTAATGCAAGACTGATTGCCATATAATCAATACGCGGAATATTTTCTTCCATCATTGAGCGCATGCCTTCAAATACATAAGTAGGTGGGAGTGAGTAGGCGATGCATTGGAGCCAGGTTGGTAATGTTTTTACTGGATAGTACATGCCAATAAAAGGTGATATGAAGTAGCCGATTGCCCAGTTTGCCCAATTAAGGCGCATACCGCCATGCATAATGAGTCCCGCGGTACAAAAACCAAGTATCCAGCCGGTCAAAAGAAGGGAAAGGCTAAATGGGAAGAGCATCCAACCGATAGCAAAAATATTGAGTGAGTACAGCATCCACGCAAAGCTTGCGCACAAGGTTATAATAAAGGTTACTCGAATGATTCCCAGAAGCATTACTGCTGCGATCCATTCATTAATGGTGAGTGGTGAGCTAAAAATATTGATGAGGTTTTGAGACCATAATTCATCGATAAGGTTATTGGTAATGGCGTTTCAAGCCATAGGCTCATCATGCCCCAGATTACAACATCAATGAGTGGCCAAAATACAAAATCACCGATTACTAATAAATCGCGTGTTGATTGGCGCAGATAGCGGAGTGTTACTGCCCATATACGGTATGATTTCATGGTCATCATAAGGCTGCACCAGCTTTGTGTGATGGTGTTCTTGAGGGTTCGGCAATTTGTAAAAAGTAATCTTGTAATGTTGGTTTTTCGATAGTAACGCCCGCGTAAGCAACTTTAGCATGTGCTAGATTAGTAAGGAGCGTTGCAACTTTTTGTTCGTTGATCTCAATAGAGATAGTGGTGTTGCGTACGGCATGAGGCAATGCGTTGTGTCGTGCATAATGCACGGCTCTATCAAGACCCTCTTTAATGGTAAGTTGCACCCGTGATGTTGCAATGCGAGATGCAAGGAGTGCCGGTGTATCATTTGCAATGAGTTTGCCTTGTTTTATGACAAGAACACGATTGCACAGTTCTGTTACTTCATCCATATTGTGCGATGCCAGGAGAATAGAGATGCCAAGGTCTCGTTGTTGTTGGAGGACGAATTGTCGCATTTCGTAGGCGATGTCGGGATCCAACGAAGCGGTGGGTTCATCAAGAAGCACAATTTTAGGTTTGGCAAAAAATGCTTTAGCAAGCATAACGCGTGTTGTTTGTCCTGCAGATAGTGTTGCAGTTTCTTTATGGCGCATGTCCCAAAGACCAAAGAACTTTAAGAAAGTTTCAATAATATGTGCTCGTTCTGTATGGCCAAGGCCGTAAAGTCTGCCAAAGACATCCAAATTTTCATAAATGGTGAGTCGAGGTGCAAGTTTTATATATGAACTTGCAAAGCCTATATGTTGTAAAATTTCTGATCGATTGCTGGAAAAATCTTTGCCAAAATATTCAATAGTTCCGCTTGTTGGTGTAACGGTTCCTAGCAGCATCTGCATGATGGTACTTTTGCCCGATCCATTAGTGCCAAGAAGGCCAATAATTTCTCCGGGTTGCATGGTAAATGATATGTTGTCGATGGCCGTAAAGCTTCCTTGGGGGTGTTCTCTGATGAAAAAACCCTTGGGTTCAAAAATTTTAACTAATGAATTAACGGCTAAAATACATTTGCTGGGCATATATTTTTTATAAATCCACTCATGGTAGGTGTTGAAATTTCCAAATTATTACGGTGATAAAAAAGAAATAATATGTGTATAACCGTTCCCATAATTTCCTTTTAGTTAAGGTCTTTTTTGGCCTATAACGTATATGATATACACTATACCCGAACTAAATGCTGACGCAAGTTATACTTTGTTTTTTTTAATGAGTTTTTTTGGTGCGCTCTTTTATTGCGAAAGTTGTTAGTGAGATGGTATGAAATATGATGAGTCGTATTTCATACTTTATTACATTCTTTTTATAAGGAGAGTTTCTCTATGAAACGTTTTTTATCTGAAGTAATGGGCACGTTTTTTCTTGCCCTTGCTATTAATTTTACCGCTAATCCATTAGCGATAGGCTTTATGTTTTTGGTAATGGTGGTTCTTCTAGCACCAATTTCGGGGGCTCATTGCAATCCAGCTGTTTCTTTGGCAATGGCGTTACGTGGCAGATTAGCCATGGCACAACTGCCAGTATATATGGCAGCACAAGTTCTTGGTGTTTCGTTGGTGTCGGTGCTTGTGTACCTTGTTACCCAACAGGTTATGCCTGCGGCGGTTATTCCTGCTGACAAGCTCTTGTTTGTTGGTATTGTAGAATTATTATTAAGTTTCCTATTTATCTTAACATTCTTGGTGGTGATGACTTCTAATAGATTTAGAAACAGTGAGCACCAAGGTCTTATTCTTGGTTTTGCTTTAGCGGCAGTTGCCTTCTTTGGTGGCAGCTATAACCCTGCTATTGCGCTTGGTTCTATTATTGCTAATGTAGTGGCCAATGGCACCATGCCAGGCATGAATGAATTGCTTGTGTATGTTCTTGTGCCATTTGTTGGTGCCGGCCTAGCGGTATTGAAATACAATTGGTGTTATAGAGAGAACGGACAATAGTTCTTTGCGATACACAAAAAATCGGGGGCAGCTTTGTAACAGCTGCCTTTTTTTTTAATAAAAAAGGGATGTATATGAAGTTCAAAGATCGTGTTGATGCTGGCCAACAATTGGCTGAACAGTTGAGTCGTTATAAAAACATTGATGATGTTGTAGTGCTTGGTCTTTCTCGTGGCGGTGTGGTTACCGCTCATGCCGTAGCAGAAGCTTTGCATCTGCCGCTGGATGTTATGGTAGTAAAAAAAATTGGATCACCATCAAATGATGATCTTGCGGTTGGTGCTTTGACGGCAGGAGGCACTACTTATTTTAATAAGTCTGTAATGGAAAAATATGGCATTACTGTCGAAAATCTTGTGCCGATTATTGAAAAAGCACAAGAAGAGGTAGCGCGACGTCTGAAAGTATATCGCGATGCTTTGCCGGCCAGAAACTATATGAATAAAACCGTCATTGTGATAGACGATGGCATGGTTACCGGCTCAACCATGCAAGCTGCTATTCTGTCCTTAAAAAATCTGGGTGCCAAAAAGGTGGTTATTGCCGTGCCTGTTTCATCGGCACATGCGTTGCGTGAACTCAAAGCAGGAGTTGATGAAGTACTATGTTTGTATGAATCTGATACGGTACTAGGTGTCAGCCAATTTTATGATTCTTGTGAGTCGGTTACAGATGACGAAGTAGTAGCTCTGCTGGGCAATGATTAAATTGCCCGTTTAAAAGCATACAAAAGGTGTTTTTACCCCAATTGTTGATTTCTATTAGAAATATTGCCTATAATGAACTATGGAATATAAAGATGGAAGTTATTGCAATACCAGGGTTTGAGGAGCAAGCATGGAATGTAAGCAAATAATGACACGCTTTTTACTGTGTTTGGCGGCAATGTTCGGTGCTTTTAATGCTACGTGGGCTGGAGGGCATGGCGCTCACGGTGCACCAGCTGCACCAGTGGCTCCGGTTGCGCCAGTTGTAGTTCAAACACCGTTGAAGATTTCTGGTGTTGTTATAGATCTTGCAACAGAAATAACGTTAGAAAGCGAAAGCGCCAAAAAGGATGCTTTTGTGCTTCCTGCATCAGTTGCGTTTCAATCGCCCCTCATTCAACAAGTGGTCAAACAAACGGTGGAGCAAGGTTCGCCCATCTATTTTATCAAATTTGATGATATTCCTGCGCAAGATCTCAAGCTCATGGTTGATGCAATGACTATCATGAGTGCGTTGCCCGACGAGCCATTATTTAGTGTGATGTTTAATCTTGAAAACAATCTTGAACTACCAAAGCTCATATCGCTTGATTTATTCAATCAAGCTGCCTTTCTACAGCTGAAACCATTCGAGACGCTCTTGGCTCGTTATATTGCGACCGCTATTCATGATGGCAAGATAGCCAAAGATGTGGTCTTTGGTAATTTCACTAAGCCGCTTAATGAAGAGATCTCGCAGCAATATTATAATTTATATCAAAAGTTGCTGTAGGGTTACCAACTTTAAAAGATTGCTAGGAAAAATAATGTCAGATAAAAGAATCAATAAGAGAGTAAATGATTATGATCATGTAACGGGCAGAACTCCGTTTATGGATGCTGTTTGCTTTGGTAACAAGGATGAGGTTATTGCATTACTATCAGCTGGTGCGAAGATAAATCTTCAAAGTACCAATGAAGGTTCTGACCCTAGTGGTAGTACTGCTCTTATGTATGCTGCCGAAAGGGGGTATAAGGAGATAGTTGATATATTAATTAAGGCTGGCGCCAATGTTAATATTCGTAATTCAATTGGTAGAACAGCTATTATGTTTCGGTCTTCTCAAGACCGATCGCCCGATCTTGGAAAATGGTTTGCAATCAGTAAAAAAGGTGAGGATTATAAAGATATAATAGATACGTTAATTAAAGCTGGTGCAGAGGTGAACGCTCAAGATGAAGATGGCAGAACGGCTCTTATCTTAACGATTGTTTGGGTTCATCCTTATGCTGAATGGGTAGTTAATGCATTATTGAAGGCCGGAGCGGATGTTAATATTCGCGATAAATCGGGTCAAAGTGCCTTTGCTTATAGCACGCATGGTTACCCTTTTAGTAGGAGTGATGATATCATTGCTGCTGCATTAATTAACCATGGCGTTGATGATCTTTCTTTTAAAGATAGGTATGGCCAAACCGCTCTCATGAATGCTTGCGTCTTTGGAGGCAGAGATACCGTTGCTGCATTAATCAAGGCTGGTGTTGATCTTAATGTTCCTGACCAGAATGGCCAAACAGCATTAATGAAGGTTGTTGAGCGTAATGAGCAGCTCGTGGATCAAGGAAATGGTGTGGTATGGCGATATGAAGATGTATTGGATGCATTATTGAAGGCTGGAGCGGATGTTAATGTTCAGGATAAGAACGGTCAAACGGCTCTCATGAAAGCTGCTTGTGGCGGAAAAGAAAGTATGGTTATGGCATTACTTCTAGTCGGTGCTGATACAACTATTACTGATAAACATGGCGATACAGCTGAAATGTTTGCCATGAAGAGTGATCATTCTGAGATAGTAAAACTTTTACAAGAAAAAAATAAAACCACTTAGTGTGACCTTGCTCCTTTCATAATTGAAGCTTTTCCTGTTTTGACGTATGCTAAAATATATCTCAACAATATTTTTGTTTCGACCGTCTTTACAAGGGTAGTTCCATAATGAAATTATCGATTTCCTGGGTTTTTGATCACATTGATGCAGATTGGAAAAAGCTTGATATTAACGATCTCATAAAGCGCTTTAACCAAATGGTTGCTGAAATTGAAGGGTTTACCAAGCTGTCCATTGATCTTGTGCCATTTACGTTAGCGCATGTCACACGTACTGATGAAAAACAGACAGCATTGTTTAGCCAGGAATGGCAACAAGAATGTCTTGCGCCAGGTCGCAAGGGCATTCAGATTGGTCAGTTATTTTTGATCAAAAAAACACAGAAAGGTTTCGATTGGGCATTGGCTACCGATTTGGGCAGTGGTAAAGATGCCATTTTACCAGCACTTTTTTGTGATGAGTCGGAAGTCGCCGGAGCTTGGAAGAACTCCTTTGAAACAGAAGATTACATTCTCGAGCTTGATAATAAATCGGTTACTCACCGTCCAGACATGTGGGGTCACCGTGGCTTTGCGCGCGAAATTGCAGCAATGTTTGATATGCCACTAAAGCCGGCCAGTCAATTTTTAGCAGATAAAAAAGTTACGCAGTACACAAAAACGGTACCTGCAACAAAAACTAATCCGTGCGCTATTGATATGCAAGCGCCGCTTGTGTGCAAACGACTTGCTGGCATGTATTTAGACAATGTTGTTACGCAACCATCATTATTATGGATGGTGCATCGCTTGGTGCGTGTTGATGCACGGCCAATTGAAGCAATCGTCGACATGACTAATTATGTCATGCTTGAATGGGGACAACCAATGCATGCGTTTGATATGGCACAATTGCCAACCAACAGATTAGTCCCACGCATGGCACGAATGGGCGAGTCATTAGTATTGCTTGATGGCCAAACGGTTGAACTGACACCAGAAGATTTAGTAATCAGCGATGGCGACAAAGCATTGGCATTAGCTGGTGTTATGGGCGGCCGCGACAGTGGCATTAGTGCATCTACCACATCTATTATTGTCGAATCGGCCTGTTTTGATGCGGTGACCATTCGTAGAACAGCTACTCGGTACAAAAAGCGAACCGAAGCTTCTGCTCGTTTTGAAAAGTCGTTGGACCCTAACCAAAACACTCAAGCAGTTGCTCGGTTTTTAAAATTAATGCACGATGCCAAAATCAAAGCTGTTGAATCAGACGAAATTTTTTCTGTGGGTGATCCAGCACAAGAAAGCACGATTGTCATAGCACATGATGTTATAGAAAAACGTCTGGGCGTGGTGCTGTCACCTGAATTTGTGTATAACATGCTCACCAAATTAGAGTTCAAGGTCGCGGTTACTAATGGTATCTACACCATTACCATTCCTACTTTTAGAGCTACCAAAGATATTCGTATTAAAGAAGATATCATTGAAGAGATTGGTCGTTTTTATGGGTATACAAATCTTGCGCCTGAACTGCCAAAATTACAATTACGGCCAGCCGAGCTTGGTTGGGTGTACCGTCAACGCACTATTAAACAGTTGTTGGCACACACCGCAAAAATGCGCGAGCTTTACTCTTATGCATTTTTTGATGAAGAATTTTTAAATCACGTTGCATGGCAACCAAAAGATACGCTAGAAGTCCAAAGTCCGGTTTCTGAAAACTGGCGACGCTTGGCGACATCGTTAGTTCCAGGATTGCTCAAAGCAGTAACGACTGCAAGTTCAGAACACGATGCTTTACGCTTTTTTGAATTAGGCCGCACATGGCATGCTAGTGCGGATGTTGTAGAGAAAAAATCTTTAGCGGGTGTTTTCTTTGATAAAAAGAATGTTGATTTTTATGATGCCAAGGCATTATTGCAACCACTGTTTGATGCACTAAAATTATCCGTTGAATGGGTGAAAGTTAATCAGCCAACATCGCCATGGTATGCGCCGTATCAAACAGCTGAGCTGTTCTATAACGGTACCAAGATTGGCGTAGCAGGCAAGATGCATCCAACATTTTTACAAGCAGTGTGCCAAGGTGATGCCTTTATTTTTGAATTAGATGCAGACTTTTTGTTGACTCATCAACCAGCTCTTGAACGTTGTACCAGAGAATGTAAGTATCCTGGCATGGTGCGCGACATCAGTATGCTTGTCGCACGAGACACAACCGTGGATATGATTTTGCATAGTATTGCACAGGTTAATACAAAAATCTCAAGCGTAACGTTGCAGGACTTCTTTGAAAAAGAAGAATGGCCAGATCAACGAGCAATGACTTTCCGTTTTGTGATTTCAGATCAAGAACGTACGATGACTAAAGAAGAAGCTGATGTTATATGGGATGCGGTAGCTGTACAAGTTAAAGCAGTCGGAGCAGTGATTCGATGAATCGACCAATGCATTTTTTTCAATATATTATTGTATTTTTATTCTGCTTTCAGATTGACCGTATTACCAAAGGACTTGCACTTGAACGTGCGGTTGACCGTTATGAGATTAATCAATTCTTATCATTTGAATTGGTATTCAATCGTGGCGTGACCGGTGGTTTGTTTGGTTCTGATAGCCCACTATTATTTTTACTTTTGAGTCTGTTCATTGCATCCATTATTGCCGTCTTGGCGGTGTATGCTTATTTTCGGTGGCGTGAAGATAAATCCATTTTGGGAGAAGTGCTAACACTGGCTGGTGCGATTTCAAATCTACTCGATCGTGTTCTTTATCAAGGTGTGATTGATTTTGTGGTACTTTCGTGGGGTGATTATACCTTTCCGGTATTTAATATAGCTGATGTGTGCATTGTGCTTGGTGTCGCGATTATATTTTTTGTTCACGTACGGGAATAAGATGCTTGTACGATTATTTGCCACCCTTGGCCCCATTGGGCATCGGCCATTTTCTGGGACCTGGGCAAGCTTATTAACATTGCCGATTATTTATGGACTTAGTGCTCTTGATGTTTCTATTGTTGTCTACAGCGGTTTAATCATAGGTTTGGTTGTAGCTGCGTGGTATGCAATTGAAAAGTCGCTTGCCTACTTCAAACATCATGACCCTAGACAGATAGTTATTGATGAGGTTGTCGGGTGCATGGTTACTTTTGTGGCAGTGCCAATTTCTTTTACATCGCTTGCCATGGGCTTTGTATTATTTCGCTTGTTTGATATCACCAAAATGTTGGGCATCAAAAAGCTCGAATCTATTCGTGGCCCCTGGGGAATACTTTTGGACGATATTGCAGCTGGGTTATTGAGTAACGTTATTTTACAACTAGTGCTGCATGCGGATTTGATGTGAACATACACTTAGCAAAATTTTCTTCCTTTATATACGCAATCCCCAATGTATTAATCGATCTCCTATCGCCTCCCATCTGCGCGCATTGCAAAGATTTTGTGCCACAACGTGTGGTATTTTGTGATTCATGCGCCATCAAACTAGAGCCGGTCGTAACAATTATGTTGCCGATTACCGCAACTATTTCGGTAAAGTTATGTGCAGCGGCGGCCTATAAAGAACCCATTAAAACATTAATTATGGCTAAGCACTGGTCGGATGAGGTTGCCAGTTATCAGTTGGGCCAGTTGATTTGGGAACGCACTGATGTAAAGACTGTTGCGTGTGATTATATCATCCCGATTCCTTTACATTGGACTAGGTTTGCCAAGCGTGGTTTTAATCAAGCGGAAGAAATTGCACAGATGCTGAGTAAAAATAATGGTAAACGGGTAGTGAATATACTAAGCCGTGTAAAAAAGACGTCATTCCAAGCTGGGCTAAAATCGGCCGATCGTATTGCCAACGTGCATGAAGCATTCGCGTTAAAGGGTCACGATAAGAGTTTGTATAAAGATAAGCATTTGATGCTTGTTGACGACTTGTGTACAACGGGCTCAACAGTACGTGCGGCAGCAAAAGTATTATTGAGCCTCAAGCCTTCGTCTATTACTGTTGTTGTTGCGTCTCGGGTGATTGATTAATCGCTCTAGTTATCAGTAGCTGATTAACAAAATCGGGCAACAAGGAAGCATGATGCTTCTTTGTTGCCCGTATTTTATTATCTAGAATGGATTCTACAGGTGTATTGCAGTCGCCAATTATCCCCTTTTTTTTTCGTCGACTTTTACAGCCGATGCATAAGAAGAAGAGGATGATGATGATGATGAACTAGATGACGATAGCTTTGATCTATTTCTTACTGATTCAGGAATTGCTCCTGTAGGTGGTTGTGGTTTTAATGTTGCTGCATTTGATGTAGTTGCGGCTGCAGTGGAAGATGTTTCTATACTAAGATCTTTAATTGTTGTAGTTATTTGCCCGCTTGAACTGTCGCCTCTGCCTGTTACTTTTATTTTAAATACATCTTCTTTTGCAAGAAAATTGTCATATTGTTCATCGTCATTGGAACAATAGCCATTAAGGGGATCTTTTTGAAATGTTTTCGCTCTCATTTTATCAAGTTGTTGTATCTCAGCGACATTTTTTTCAAAGTTGGTGCGTACCGTCTCCATGATTCGCACAGCCTCTGCAGCAGCTTTTTCGGTATCAGCTTTGTAGGCTTCAAGTAAGGCAGCGACTGCTTTTGTTTTTTCTTTTTTTATAAAGGTTCGCAGATCTCTTCGGGTGGTACTATCAGTAATAGCAAGTCCTTTTTGATCTGATAATTCAAGAAATTCGGCTACTTTGTTTTTATCACTTTGGGCTAGTAATTTATTTGCTGCGCTTGCGATTACTGTTTGTGCGTTGGTATCGGCTTTAATGCGTTGGTGTGGTTTTAGTTCTCTGAGTGTTTTGATTAATTGTTCATCGGTAGTGCCGGCAAACCAGGTTCCAATACCCGTTTTTATGGTTCCTGAAAACCATCCCCTATCTAATTCGATATATTCTATTATTTCTTCTTTTGATGTAGGCGTTTCTACTGCTGCTGCTGTGGATGATGCTGATGTAAGATTTGTTTCAGGATTTTTGCGTTCTTCGCTTTCCATGGCGCGCATGCTAAGTGGACAGGAAAGCAAAAGAGCTATGCTTAGGAAATATGAACTACGTGTAGTTTTCATCTTGTCATCCTCGTTTTATAAAAGACTGATCCTATAACTAGGGTAATCCTAGTATATTTTTGCATGAGTTGGAAGGAAATTTTAAAGATGAGCATTTTTATGTTTATGTGCGATATTTTGTAAATTGTTTATTTTGTGATAGTATACGATGGTTCTGATAGTAAGTAACAGTTGTTTCATTAATAATAATGTTTAAAAAGGATATTCTATGAATACAAAGGCAAAATTTGGCCTAGCATTACTTTTTGTTCCGGTCATTTTCTTACCGAGCTGCGGATTATTAGATTGCCTAAAAGGTAAAAAAGATGCTGCTAAAGTAGATGGTAAAGTTGTTGTTTCAATGGGTGGACAAGCTGTTATTACCACCGAGAGCTTCAAACAAGAATTCGATCAATTAATTGAAGAAAATCCACATTTGAAATCAGTTCTTGCATTAATGCCAGATGCTAAAGAGAATTTCTTAAAAGGCATGGTAAATCAAGAAGTTGTTAACAAATGGGTTGTTGATAGCAAAATTGATCAATCAGAATCATACAAGAAAGATAAAGCTCGTATGTACTGCTCAGTTGATCGCATGCTGAACACCAAGTATTTTGGTCTAGAGCACCCAGTACAAGTTACTGAAGTTGAATTGACAGAGTTCTACGACAAAAACAAAAACGTTATGCCTGATCTTATGATTTCACGTGGCGGCGTAAAAGCAGTTGGCGTTTCATTCGATAAAGAAGCTGATGCTAAAGCATTTGTAGCTAAAGTTAAAGAAACTAAGGATATCACCAAAGCTGCGCAAGCTGCTAATGTAAGCAAAAACTTACGTGATTTCAAAGTTGTTAACGATCAAAGCTTAGGTATGGATGCTGAATTGCGCGACAAAGTAGCAGCACTTGATAAAGTTCCTACCGTTGAAGTAATGCAAGCTTCAGACAAATCTTTCTGGGTTGTTAGCGCGACTGCAAAAGAAGATGTTAAATACCGCCCATTCGAGCAAGTAAAAGCTGGTCTTGAGCAATACGTTTCTAAAGAAAAACGTATGGAATTATTCGACAAAGAAATTTCAAAACTTAAAGTTGATTACAATGTTGTAGTTAACGAAGAAGCTTTGAAGCCAGAAATGCCAAAAGAAGAATCATCAGTAGCTCTTAACGAAGAAGTTGAAGCTGCTCAAGCTGAATCTACACAAGTAGCAGCAGTTGAGCCACAACCTGAAGCTACACAAGTAGCGTAAGAGTTACTTGCTTACCGTAGGTATGGCATACTAAAGTAAATAAAAAGAGGAGAACTGAATATAAGTAAGTTCTCCTCTTTTTCATATCAAACCTTTGGAGATAGGAACGATAATGAAAATAAAAAATGTAGTAATGGTGAGTTTGCTCGCGATAACCATGTCAGCGTATGGGGTTGATGCCAAAATTCAAGCTGATGCCGGTGCTGCCGAATCAAAAAAAACAAAAACCACAAACAAAAAACAAGCTCGTGCAACGCAGGTAAAAAAAGATACAACTCCTGTAGCCGTGGCAACAAAACAAACTTCAAAGGTTGCAGAGCAAGAAGATAAGAATATAAAGCTTCCCGCCAATGCTTACTTGTTGGACACTGTAGAAGCGGTTGTTTTCGGACAAGAGGGCACCAAAATTATTACGCGTGCTGAGCTTGAACGTCCAAGCTTGGATGGTAGATTTCGTACCCTTGATGATTTGGTGTACGAAAATTTAATGATACTCGATGCTCAACGCTTTAAAATGGTTCTTGATGAAGATATGATTGATAAGCATTTAGCGGCGGTGCAACGAGAAAATAACCTCAAACCTGATGATTTGAAAAACATCTTTAATGCTGCCGGGTATACGCAAGAGGATGGTCGTCGACAATTTGGTGTTATTTCTATCATTAATCAATTATTAGATTTTAAAATTCGCTCACGATTGATTGTCCCAGAAAAGGAAGTTGTAGCCTATTACAATGCAAACCCTGAAATGCAAGACGCTTCATATTATATTCAACGAGCATTCATTCCTTTTGCCTACGATAGAAGCACGCAAGAACAACAGGCTGAAATTCAACGATTTCTTGATGATAACATTGGTCTTGTAGAAATTGATTGGCAAGAGCCATTCTGGATTGAAGAAGCTGAATTAGCTCAATCTATGAAATTCATTACGACTATGGAAGTTGGTTGTATTGGAGAGCTAAAAGAAACTGAAGAAGGCTTTGAGTTATTCAAACTCGTGGAGAAAAAGCCAGCTCGTGCATTAAGCCTTGAAGAACGCTATCGCACGATTGCCGAATTACTCAGACGGCCTCGGTATGAACAGCTGTTAACTGAGTATAAAAAGCAGTTAATGGACGGTGCGTCAGTCACCTACTTAACCGCTCAATAAGGTTAATTTTTTAAAATAGATTTAAATAGAAAAGGCCGGTCTTATAAACCGGCCTTTTTTAACATATTCAGTGATTATCTAAATTAAGCAAAATAGATGTTATCCATAAAATCTGCTTTAATTCTCATGGTGTGACGTGACCATGTGCCCTTATATTTTTGACCATCGGCATAAACAGTGAACTTAAAGCTACGTTTATGGCTTACGGCTTCGTTTCTACCAGGTCTAATGCGGGTGCTTTCATTGCGATAGTTAACGAATTCAATGGTTTGGTCTGTGTCGTTATGGACTCTCCAGTATGTTTTGTCGTGGTTATCGAGTTCGATATCCTCAACAATGACTGGTTGCATAACCATTGGTCGTACCACAGTAACTGGACGAACAACTCTCTTTGGTTCTGCTAAGGGTATAGAAAAAGCTACTCCGCCGTTTCTTCCACCAAAGCCAAAATTTAGTTGAGGTTGTGGTTCATAAAAACAGTGTCTTACTGGTTCAACATAGTGATATCTTGTGCCAGTTGAAAACCCGAAATTAAAGAAAGCAGATGCCGTTCCTGTAAGGGATGCTAACAGTGTTACTGCTAAGATTGTTTTGATATTCTTATTCATAATGATTCTCCGTAGTTAAGGTGTTTTATACATTCCTTTACAGTAATCAGTATACGCCCTACGAAAATAATGTCAATGTGTAATATTAATTAATTTTTGAATTTATTTGTATGAGGTGCTCGTATGGGGTGGTTTTCTACCTGGAGTACCAAAAGTGAGGTTTTTAAATGGGTGGCGATGGTAAAGGGATAGCGATAGTTGTGGTTAGAAATGTAGCCAATTAGGTTCAAAATTAACCTAGTTGGCTACATTCAGGTTCAAAAATAAGGATTAGGGGTGAGAATTATTATAGCCTAAAGAGCTTCTTCAGATTTCTCTTTAGATTCTTCAAATAAAAGGATGGTCTTTTTAATAAGATCATCTTTTTTATCTTTCAATTCAGCTTTGGCGCTAAAATAGGTGTCCAGAAGTGTTGGCAGATCCATGGTCACTTGCATAGTAGCGCGACGTTCGCGAACCGCCACGGGGCGAATGGGGATAATGCCTACCACATACATTGCACCCGCTAATGCTTTTTGAATAACTTTCAAATCAACAAAGTCTTTGCGATCGGCAGTCAGGTGATACAGAATTTTAACGACAGCATCATTAACGTTGTGTGCGCGAATGGCGTCAAGAATTTGGTCGGTTTGATTGCGTTCGGCATTAAGGTCAACTTCAATTTGAATGAACGGCCTCATAGGGGTCTTAATAAATTCGTAGGTTGTTTTTTCTTTGCTTTCGATAGTGACTAAGCAAAATCCTTTATCTTCTTTACGTTCGCCAAAATCTATGCGTTCAATGGAGCCAGAATACACAATGGGCACGCCGTTGGGGTTCAGGTTTTGATAGCGGTGTAAATGTCCCAGAGCAATGTAATCAAACGGTGCAATGGCAAGTTGTGAGGGCAACAGCACCGGGTCGTTCCCATAAATTGCACGTTTTTCAGAACCAGAAAATATGCCAGAGCTGACCGTCATATGCGCACCAAATACGGCAGGCAACGTTGGGTCTAGTTTTTTTGCATGATCTTGAATGATGTGACTAACTGCTTGGGAAATGTATGAAGTAATCTCGATAGCATTTTTAAAAATATGTTTTGTCGATAGCGCAATAGTGTTGCGGGTTGGCCATGGCATGCCTACAATCTGAACCGGGCCGCCCTTGGTTTGTAGCACCAAGGTTGTCGGTTGATCGATAACATAAAAACCTTCAAGAGGAAGGTCGCCAAATATGTCCAGTGAGCTGGCTTTGCCAAAGCTGAGCGGGTTGTCGTGGTTGCCCACAATAATAACCGCAGGAATATTTGCTTTGTATAATCGTAACAAACATTTGAGCATCAACTTTTGTTGGGTCGGGCTTGGGTTGGTTGTTTTGTACGCGTCGCCGCAAAACAACAAGAAATCTACTTCTTCTTTTATGGCCGTATCAATGCAAGCATTAAAAGCACGCTCGAAATCCAAAAGCCGAGAATGAATCCCGGTTTCCGGATCGATTTTGCCATAATTTTCCATTCCAAAATGTACGTCAGCGGTGTGGATAAAACGAATCATTGACCCTCGGAAAGTTTGCTATCGTGGTTTGTTTTTACAGCACCTATAAAGGATACCGATTGGTCGGCTTTGCTGATTTTGTTTTTTGTTTTCATCTTTTTTGCGTAGCCTTCTTTATTGATTTGGCGTGCGCGTGCAATGGCTAATGCGCCTTGTGGTACATCAACGGTGATGGTTGATCCTGCAGCGGTATAAGAGCCTTCTTCGATGGTCACGGGCGCAACCAGTGTGTTGTTGCTACCAATAAACGATCCATCTTTAATAATGGTTTTATGTTTTTCGCTGCCATCATAGTTACAGGTAATCGTGCCAGCGCCAATATTCACATGTTCGCCAATAATAGCATCACCTAAGTAGGCGAGATGTTTTGCTTTTGAATGTTGGCCAATGGTGCTGCGTTTGACTTCCACAAAGTTGCCAATAACGGCATGTGCTTTAATGGTTGTATGTTCGCTCACGTGTGCGAATGGTCCAATCTTGGCATGTGCACCAACGTGTGAATCTTTAACAATGCAATGAGAAAAAAGGGTTACATTGTCTTCGAGTGTTGAGCCTTCAATAGCATTGAATTCGTGAATAAAACAATTTTGCCCGAGTACGCTACCCTTGAGAATATGTGCGCCGCAGCCGATATAGGAGCCTGCGCCAATGGTGACATCTAAATCGATGTGCACGTTTTGCGCGACAGGAAATCTTACGCCGCGATCCATCCAATGTTTAATAAGTTCAGCACGTTTTACTTGTTCTGCGGCCCACAATTCTTGAAAGTTGTTTATGCCGCGAATACGGTCAAACGATGCTTTTACCGTGGTGATTGGTTGGTTGAGATCGCTTGCAATCTTAATGATATCGGTAAAATAAAATTGTTTACTCGTATCGTTTTTTTCGATCTCGTTGATATTGTTACTCAAGAAATCATTGGTAACAATATAGATACCCGCATTGACGTAGCAATGGTCGTGCAAGTCGCCATCAAATTCTTTTGCTTCTACGATTTGAATTTTGTTGTCACCTTGTTTGACTACGCGACCATACGAGAATCCACTTGGGTCGTCATTGTGGGCAACAATAAAACTAATGGTTGCCTGAGTCTCAATATGTTTTGCGTATAATTTTTCTATAATTTCTTTGGTTACTAGGGGCATATCGCCATGCATTACAAGAATATTGTCTGCTTGAAAGCTATTGCGTGCACACAAAATAGCGTGGGCAGTCCCGTGCTGTTCTTCTTGTACCACAAAATGTACATTGTCGTGATGGTGTTGCGTAACAATGTCTTGGATTAATTCTTTTTGATAGCCCACTACCAGCGTGGTTGGAATATTAAGTGATTCTAATAATTTTGTAGAATATAGAACCATCTCTTGGCCACAGATTTTTTCAGCAAGTTTTGTTTTATGTGCATTGAATGAGCTTGACGTGCTTGCCGCAAGCACGATTGCTTGTAAATTTAGTAACATACGATCTCCTTTTTAAATCATTAATAGTCGAGAATAGGTAGAAAAATTTTAACATAATTGGTGTCTAAGTCCATAAAGTTTCATTGCGTACAAGCGTACGCAAGTAAGGAGATTAAAAATCAATGGTTTTTTGTTTTTTATCATGAATGGTCTTTCTTTGGCGGCATGGCGTATGAAAGAGGTTTAATAAATAAGGTACGTGATTTTTACCTGAAAACCTTTTCAAAATAGCAGGATGGGGTATTATAGTAATGCATTGATTCTTTGAGAATGTAGAGCTTTTTGGAGAGATGGCTGAGTGGCCGAAAGCGGCTGCCTCGAAAGCAGTTATTCCGTGAAAACGGGATCGGGGGTTCGAATCCCCCTCTCTCCTAACTACGCTTATCCAGGCCTTCCGGCTTGGCAAGCTTCGTTAGGCAGGCCTCCCTTTTAAAGGATAAGTATTTGTAAAAAATACAAAAGTGACTTGTTTTTCGTAGTTCGTAAGAGCGAAGAAGAAAGTATGGGCCAGCAGGCCCGTAATAAGCAGAAAAATTTTAAAACATATAATCAGGAAGCAGTATGTCTAAAGCACAAAAAATAGTAGTAGGGGCATTAGTAGCTCTCGTAGCACAATCAGCACACAGTATGGTGTTTGATAACAGATACATACCATTGTTACAAAAACCTTACATTTCAGTAGACGATAGACCATCTCATTGTGCAGGCAATTTTTTTGTTACCACTGCAAGCAAAGCAATTGATAATCGAGAAAAAGAAATTGGCATTCCGGAGTTGAATGGCCAGTTTGATTTGGGCCAATATGGCGCTGCTTTTGATGTGGTAGGATTGCCCAACCCATTGCGTGCTGATATTCAGGGACAATCAATTCCATTCAATGTGAATGGCGTTATTCAAGCGCAAGGTGTTGAGTTTTCTTATTATCAATCCATTAAAGATGTTGCGGGCATTGGATTCAATTGGCTTTTGATGCGTAGTGTTTCCCGCCAGGAATTTCTACCAAAAAAGATCGCCGGCATTGATAATGATGAACTTGATAGAACCAGACGCGAAATGTTCAAAACCGTTGGCTTGTGCGAGTCGTACGCTACTCAAGCAGGCATGGGCGACTTGGATCTTTATATGCGTTTTGGCTATGCGTGGGACTACACTCTAAAATTAAAACGAATCGATACTCGTGTTCGTGTTGGGGCATTGATTCCAGCGGGTGAAAAGATGCGTCTTAATAGCCCAGCGTCAATTCCTTTTGGTGGCAATGGCTATTGGGGAATGTATGCAGCATCTGAAACAGAAGTTGAACTGCGCGAAGATATGAAAGTTGGATTGATTTTGAGAGGAGGCAAGCGCTTTGCTCGTACATCAGTTCAGCGTCTTCCTGTGGCGGCAAAATTATTAGGGAGCACCAAAGCAGCGGTTGAGCCACAAATTTTCGGGGTTATTACTGGACTTGCGCGAGTCAATCCTGGCGCCACCCTTATTTTTTCTCCGTATGTTATGATGGAAAATCTTCGAGCTGGTCTTGGTATACGCATCAATTATGCCCTCACCAAACATTGGGCGGATTCTTGGTGTGATGCTCGATGCGATAAGGTAATTCCTATTGATTTATCACAAGTGAACTGTTTGTCTGCTTGGAAAACAGATTATATTTCGTTTACGGCTTTTTATGATTTTGGTAAAGTTAAGGTGTGTCGTAGGCTTGACCCTATACTGATATTTACTTGGGATATTCCTTCATTATTGTTCGGTTCAGACCAAGCGGTAAATATGCACAAAATATCATTAGGTTTAGAATTTAATTTTTGATCCACAACTATTATTGTCTGTAGCGCAGATATAGGAACAACGTATGAGTCTTATGAAATTTTTTCCGGCAAAAAGATTATTTAGTATTTTTTCCAATGATATTGCGATTGATCTTGGTACAGCAAACACGGTTGTGTATGTGCGTAATCGAGGTATCGTGCTCAATGAGCCTTCGGTAGTTGCTATCAGAGCGCATACCAATCAAGTGTTGGCAGCAGGAAAAGAAGCAAAAGAAATGTTAGGAAAAACTCCTGAAAACATTGTGGCATGCCGACCAATGCGTGATGGTGTTATTGCAAACTTTGAATTGACCGAAAGCATGTTGCGCTATTTCATTCGCGCCGTGCACGATGACCGTAGAACGTTGGTTCGCCCACGTATGCTTATTGGTGTTCCATCAGGCATCACCCAAGTTGAACTCCGCGCGGTTATTGAATCTGCAAAACAAGCAGGAGCTCGCGAAGTTCACACCATTTTAGAACCTATGGCTGCAGCAATTGGTGCCGGGCTTCCGGTGCAAGAGCCATCCGGTAACATGATTGTTGATATTGGTGGTGGTACAACTGAAGTTGCCGTCATCTCATTAAAATCAGTGGTGTTCTGTAAATCAGTTCGCGTTGGTGGCGATGAAATGGATCGTGCGATTGTTCAATATGTTAAAAGAAAATATAACTTACTTATTGGTGAACGTACTGCTGAGCGCATTAAAATGGAAGTTGGTTCAGCGTTATTGTTGCCAGAACTAAGCAAAGAAAGCGTACAAGTTAAAGGCCGCGATTTAGTAACCGGTGTGCCAAAGACCGTCACGCTAAGCAGTCGAGAAGTTAATGAAGCACTTATTGAAACCGTAGCAAGCATCGTTGATGTTGTACGTGTTGCTTTAGAAAACACACCACCAGAACTTTCCTCTGATCTTGTTGATCGCGGTATTGTAATGGCTGGCGGCGGTTCATTGCTCAAAGGCTTGGACCAATTGCTCGCAAGAGAGACAGGGTTGCCGGTGCGTGTAGCAGAAGATCCATTATTCTGTGTAGTTAATGGTGCAGGTAAGGCAATTGAAAACTTAAGCTTCTTCCGTGAAGCATTAATGAAATAAAGGCGGTAAACACAGTGAGACCTTTTTCTCAAGGTATTCCCTTAAAAAAACAGTTTGGACAACATTTCCTGCGCGATCAATCGATTGTTGATTCAATTGTGCGCAGTGTTGATTTGAACGATCAAAGTTCAGTATTTGAAATTGGGTGCGGGGATGGTTTTCTTACCCGCACTATTTTACAAGCGAAATTAGCTCGGTTGTGGGTGTTTGAAATTGATGCCGACTGGGTTGATTACATGCGTAAATCGGTAACCGATAAACGGGCCGAAATATTTGAAGAAAACATTCTGGATGTTGATTTTGCGCGATTCGAGCCCAATGCCCCATGGACATTGCTCGCCAACTTGCCTTATCAAATAACGTTTCCTATTTTGCATATGTTAAAGGCTAATCGCCTTTTGCTCAAAGAGGGCGTTATTATGGTGCAAGAAGAAGTAGCGCAAAAGATATTAAAAAGTTCTGGTAGGGGGTATGGGTTTCCATCACTCTACTTCCAGCATTTTTTTGAGTGGCGCGCTTTGGATAAAATTGCTCCTACGGCATTTTTTCCACCACCAAAAGTCTATTCACGTTTGCTTTATTTTAAGCCTAAAAAAGATCTTGTCGTTATTCCTGACGAAGAGAATTTTTGGAAGTTTATTAAAGTATGTTTTAGACAACCGCGTCGCACATTGCGGAACAATCTAGCACAGACTCACTACGCTGAGGCTGATGTGCCGGAAGAGTTTTTGATTCTGAGAGCGCAACAGCTTGATATGGATGATTTGCTTAAGATTTGGGATTCTCTTTCTAAGAGATAAGTATTTACTTTTTTAGAAGTGATTTAATGAAATTAAGTACGGGATGCTTTTTACACAGCATCCCGTAATCTTTTAGAGCAATTTATCTTTTCTTAGCAGTTTTTTTACGTGCTTTTGTTCCAGCTGATTTTTTTGCAGGAGTTCTTTTGACCGCAGATGTTCTTTTTGCGGTTCTTTTTTTAGTAGACGCTCTTTTTGCAGTAGATTTTTTAGCTTTAGTTTTTACTTTTGTTGTTTTTCTTGCTGCTGTTTTCTTTGAACGAGATGGGCTTGTCTTAGCCTTGGCAACTTTTCTGACCGCAGTTTTTTTAGCTTTAGCTTTTGGCTTTGCCTTTGGTTTTGCTTTTAGTTTGACGGCAGCTTTTGGCTTCGCTTTAACTTTAGCTTTAGTTTTAGGTTTAGCTTTTGCCTTCGGTTTTGCTTTGGCTTTTGGTGCAGCTTTTGGTTTTGCTTTAGCTTTTGGGGCAGTTTTTTTTGCAGTTTCTGTTGGAGCAGGAACCTTGGTTCCTTTTGGGTCTGAAAGAGTTATGGCAATAGCTTCTATCACAGATTCTGGCTTCTTTCCATATTTGTCGTCTGTCATCATGATCGATCCTTTTTTTTAAAAACAGCTTGTACAATAAATTCACTATGTGAGATTAATATTGTTGTGCTGTGCAAAGCAATAATTTTTAAAAAAATTTTTTAATGAAGTTGGCGTGGTAACATCCTCTTATGTTATTTAACGTAAATTCGATCTAAGAAAAAAAATCTTAACCCCGCTCGCCCTGAGTGTTTCGAGCTATTTTGTAGCGAGAAATGTAACGAATGGGTCGGGGGAAAAGTGACTTGCGATTGTAAGATTTTTTAGATCCGACCCTTCGATACTATTCTCTTCGAGATCTTCATGCCTTTTGGATTCTTTTGCAGCCAATCGAGCAGCTTTTCTGAGCTGTTTTCTTTGTTTTTTGGTGCAATTTCGACGTTTAAGACGAGCTTGTAAGCTCCATTCGTCTTGATAAAACTCATGAGCTTTTATGTACGATTGGCGTATGCGTTCTTTGTATGCTTCCACGGTAAAACCTTCAGGGGCATATTCGAGTGCCATTGCCTGCATTCTTTTAAAGTCATGGCGTGGAATGAATTTTACGACCGTATAAAATTTATTTTTCTTTACGTTTTTTATCAGCGTTATGCCGTGTTCCGGACGCATATCAACAATGACGGGATATTTAGGAGATAATTGATCTTCAATATCTTGCACGCTTTTCAAGATGAAGGGCAGAATAGCTACGGTCGGCAATGGGTTGAGGGCAAATGATTGCCGATAATGGGTTGGTGACCATCCAAAAGCCCAGAGCTCGGCATGCCCAGGTGATGAATTTCTGAGTAAGTGAGATTTACCCGAAACAATGGCAGGATTATCCATGTTGAGCGTTAATTTAAACTTTTTAGGATTTGATCGTGCAGCAGCACTGCTTCGTGTGAGTTTAAGCTGTATCTGTACTAATTTTTTTGGTAATTTGAATCCTGTGCGTTCTTCAAAAATTCGTCGTGAAAACAGGCGAGTGTACGAAAAGAAATCTAGTTTTTGAATGCGGTCGCTGTTTGAATAAATGTTATAGACACGTTTAAAAACATCATCATTAACTAAATAATCGGTTTCTTTTTGTATGGGGACACCAAGAAGTACTGCTTCATCAATAACAAGATTTTTGTCGACTGGCATTTTTTGACGTACGGCACCAAGATTGAGTACTACATTGCCACCGTGACTGTAACCAATAACCCGTATTTTAGGGGTAATGCCTTGTTTTTTGAACTGCTGTATTTCTTGTTGGATACTGTTATAAAGGCCAAAGGCGTCTTTATAGCGATTGGTAGGACTCAAAAGGCCTGACCAGCCATAGGTGTAATAATGATTTTCTATAGATGGCCCATGACTCAAAAGGGTTACTTCATCCAATATTTTTGCCAAAGCACTAGTTGCCTCTCCCTGGCCGGTTTTTTCTTTATCTACTCTATGAAGACCAAAGCCTTGCATCGCCTGGTTTTGATAGAAGTGGGGGTCCTGACGCATGATTTCTACGGTTTTTGCATAGGTGGTATTTTCAACATCATCACGCATAAATCTGAGGAAATTGCTGATAGTCAGGTGGGGTTGGATACTCATAATGCCATGTACAAAAAAGGTAAGCCAGACTTGGCGCGGCTGCGTGACTATGGGCTGCTCGTTTTGAGCGCACAGAGGCGAATTAGCCAACGTTATGGCTAGTGCCGCAAGTAAGCAATATGCTAAATTTGTACGTTTCATAGCCCCTAATCTTTCCACTTTTCTACCCATCTTTGTTTACTAGTATCTTATCTTTAATGTTACCCAAAAAACCATCATATTGTGATTGGCTTTTATCATCTTATTCTGTTTGTGCTCACAGAATGAAAATGTGCTTAAAAAGAGTGTATCACAAATAAATTCAAATTTCAAATTGAATTTGGGAATATGGGTATTAATGCGGAGAAAGGCTTTATATTCTATCGATTGGGGGGGCGGTAGCGGACCTTTTGAGTCTATGGTATACTCATTATATGAAAAAATCATTATTTAAGCTTCACCTACCATTTCCGCCTGCAGGAAGCCAGCCCCAAGCTATTGAAAAGCTGGCGCAAGCCCGCCCCGGTAAATCGACCCTAGTGGGAGTTACTGGATCGGGTAAGACCTTTACTATGGCTAATGTCATAGCGCAGCAAAATAAGCCTGTGTTGGTTTTGGCGCCCAATAAAACCTTGGCTGCTCAATTGTATGAAGAATTTTCACTCTTTTTCCCTGAGAACAAGGTTTGTTACTTTGTAAGTTATTACGATTACTATCAACCAGAGTCCTATTTGCCGGCTCAGGATATGTATATTCCTAAGGAAACTAAGATTAATAGTGAGATTGAACGGTTACGGATTGAGGCTACTGCTTCCTTGGTGAATCGTCAGGACACCATAATTATTGCTTCGGTTTCTTGTATTTATTCATTGGGTAACCCAACAGATTATCGCAACCTAGCCTTACCCCTCAAAGTGGGACAACAAATAAGTCGCACTGAACTCATTCGCCAACTTATTTTCATTCAATATAAACGTAATGAGATGGACAAATCATCTGGTACCTTTCAGGTATTAGGTAACACTATTGAAGTTAATTTGCCCTATCAAAAAGAAAAACTCCGTATTGAACTATTCGGCGACATGATAGAGGGTCTACAATGGGTGAGCAAACTCAACAATACCGTTGTCACAACACTTGATAATACCTTGGTGTTCCCTGCAAAGCATTTCGTGACGACTGAAGAGCGTAAAAATGCGGCGATCAACAGTATTCAAGCAGAGCTTGATGCATGGGCGCCACAATTGACCAACCCAATCTATCACGAACGTATTAAAACCAGGGTTGCGCATGATCTTGAAATGTTGCAAGAGGTTGGCCATTGTTCAGGGATTGAAAACTATTCAGGTCATTTTGATGGACGTGTAAACGGTCAAGCGCCATTTTGCTTGTTCGATTTCTTTGAGAACAATGAGCTTCTTCTTATTGTTGATGAGTCACATATTGCGCTTCCACAATTGCGTGGGATGTACGCGGGCGACCAAGCACGTAAAAAATCATTAATAGAATTCGGGTTCAGATTGCCTTCAGCAGCTGACAACAGACCACTTAAATTTGAAGAAATAGAACGATATTTTAAAGATGCGGTGTTTGTTTCTGCAACGCCAGGTGATTATGAATTACAACATTCTGATACGATAGTAGAGCAAATTATTAGGCCTACTGGTCTTGTTGATCCGCATATCGAAATTGTCCCTCGTGTTGGGCAAATGGACCATCTCATTACCAACATCAAGGCGACAACCGACAAAGGGTTCCGTACCTTAGTCACCGTGTTGACCAAAAAATTAGCCGAAGATTTAGCGCGCTATTTGCAAGAACATCAAATTAAGGTTTGCTATTTACATAGTGAACTTAAGACTCCGCAACGTGCAGAACTGTTACACAAATTGCGTCTTGGGGTATTCGATTGCTTAGTGGGCGTTAACCTATTACGTGAAGGGTTAGATTTACCCGAAGTTGCGTTGATGGCAATTATGGACGCTGATATCGAAAGTTATTTGCGTGATAAGCGGTCGTTGATTCAGATTATAGGTCGCGCAGCGCGTAACACCGAGTCAAAGGTTTTGATGTACGCTGACAACATCACTAAGTCTATGCGTGGAGCAATAGACGAGACCAATCGTCGTCGCACCTTGCAAGAGGCATATAATATTCAGCATGGCATTATACCTGTCAGTGTCAAACGAGATGTCACTAAGAGTATTGTCAACATTCAAGAGGCTATTGCCAAAGCATCGGAAGCTAAACGAAGCAAGAAGAAGCAAAAAGAGGAAGTTATACAAGACCCTCGCTTGGTTCTTATTGATTTAGAAATGCGTATGCGAAAAGCAGCTGAAGCATTAGACTTTGAGCAGGCTATTGCATTGCGTGCCCAATGGATGCAGATTAAAAAAGAATCTGGTCTTTAATTTTCCCCCTATCTCTTTTTCCCATTATTGCATTTTTTGTGTATTCTGAATTTTAGAGTAAAAAATTCATACGTTCATAAAAAAGGCAGAGCATGTGTAATAAATTGTTTGTTGGTATTGCTGTATGTGTAGCAATTTTTTTGGGTCTTACTGTATTTACTAAAATGAAGGGCAATAAGCAGATGTTTAATATTCGTTCCACGGCTGATGTTATTCAGTTGTTTCCAAAATCAGTCAAAGAAATAGAACAATTAACCGAGCATTCTATAGCGTCAGCGCAACAAGCGGTTAACGAAATTATTGCCGTACCCGTAGAAGAAAAGAACTATACTAATACTTTTAAGGCACTCGACACGTTGCATGCATTGTCTAATTTAGCCATTGCTGCTGCAGCGGTAGAGATTCTTGAAATGGTCAGCCCGGACAAAGAACTCCGCGATGCGGCACATGCTATGATTATCAAAATACAAGGTTTTGTTGTAGACCATATGAGTAATAATGTTGAGTTGTGCAATGCCCTCAAGGCATATGTTGAAGGTAATGCAAAAAAAGAATTATTGTCCGAAGGGCAATGGTAC
>JAPLIR010000011.1:0-56179 GCA_026389015.1 Candidatus Dependentiae bacterium
CTACAGAACCAACAAGCATTAATGATGGAAAAGATACAGAAAACCTCGCATCGATTATTCAACACTACGCACCAATAGTGTGGCTGCAATCAGGAGAAGATTATTTTCCTATGAATGCTTCAGCATATTTTACGGCACCAAGCACCTCAATTAAAAATGCATCTGACAATCAAGTAAAAATTCCAGCAGGACAAGTAACATTTGCTACTATGTTTGACTTGTTTACTCAATACTTTGATACAAAAAAACCGTTTGATCTTTATTTTGATATCGCAGCTTGCACTCGACGCGGCGCCGACCCAAAACAAGGCGACCTCACGACCAATGTTTATGTCGTAACCTCCGAACAAAAAGATAAAATATACCTACAATATATATATTTCTATGGTTACAATGGCCCTTATGATCTTGGCCCGTATCAAAAAGGTGTAGTAAATCTGCAAGGTGGGCATGATCCTGACATAGAACACATCACCATAGAGCTTGATAAAAATAGCAAACAGCCCACACGAATTTTTTATGGATCAACCGATACGCAAGATGGCAATTGGCTTGCATGGAATGATAATACTATTGAAAAAAGTGGCACACACCCTGTCGCTTACGCAGCACGCTATAACCATCGCTTTTATCCAAAAATGGGCACCTATGTACGCATGTTTGGCATGGCTAATGATATCACCAACCAAGGTACCAAGTGGATGCCCAACAATCTTGTAAGATTATATCCGGTAGCCGATAAACGCTTTGACAAAAACACGATGGGCTGGCTCTACTTTCCAGGAATATATGGCACAAAAGATAACAGTATCAAACCGCTTGGCCTCCAACAATGGTTTGCAAATGCTACATGGGATATTGAAGCACCGAGCACTGCACAGTTCTGCCTTAACATACCGGTACGCGATCCAAAAAATATCGATGCGGCAAAAATGATAGCCCAAGATCAAATTGACTACCGAATCTGCATTGCAAAAAATATTCCCCTCGCAACGGCTCTACCAAGTACCCAGCAACAAGAACTACAAAAAGATCTCAATAACCTACTAGCCGAAGCGGTTTTGAATAAGAATGTGTCCAAAATTCAAGAATTACTCAAACAAGGTGCTGACGTAAATTCAAAATTCAATCGAGCAACACCACTCATGTTTGCAGCAGCAAATATTAAAGATCCTTATATTACTGCCCTTCTTCTAGTAAATGGCGCCGACCCTTTTATTATTGATGATCTAGAAGGCAAGACAGCCTATCAAATGGCATTTGAACAAGGTGTTTTTAGAGTCACCAATGTTTTTAGAGATGCCAAAATTTGGGGCCTGCCAAGTGGTGACTTGCAGACAGACCTCAATGCTTTTAAAGCACAAACAGATAGTATGAAACCATGGGTCAACGCCATGATGCCTCAAACATCGTGTACTGATGTCGTGGGCCTCTCTACAATCCTAAAAATAATGACGGCCGCTCGTTTTCTTCAAGTTGCAATTCCACGAAATATGCAACTAAAAGGAGTTTCTTGGCCAACAGGATGGCAACAAATGTATGACACTATTGGTCAAGATCTCAATCAATTACAAGCACAATTAAGTCAAATTCAGAATCGTTATAAAGCCTGCGATCAAGCCGCAGTAGATGCAACAAATAAGGCAATAGAAACGGCAAAAGCAGCCGCGGATAAAAAAGCAGCTGATCAAGCCGCTGCCGACAAAGCTGCCGCTGATAAAGTTGTGGCTGATAAAATTGCAACCGAACAGGCCAGAATTGCTGCACAAACCATGCCACAAGGTGGAGGATGGACCGACGATGCTGCACGTTGCGCTTTCTTTTTAGATGCTCGAAAATATAATGTTATTTACGCTGCCAGCAACACGCAAACTGCTGAATCAATTCAAAATGCCTTCAACGCTATCAAGTCAATTTTAAATCAACGTCAACAATTGAATATTCCCACAACAGTCAATGGGGCAATAGGGTGTGAGATACAAAATCTTCATTACTTATTCCATAAGTTGCAAGATGATACCAATACACTCAAAGCATCCGGTAATATTTATGCTACCATAGCACAAACTAATGCCGACTGGTTTGCAAGCATGCAAGCATATATCGATTCTATGGAAGCGGTATCACACCCGGCGGCTTTATAACTCCTGAAATAATACAAAATACCTTTAACATCATAAAATCAATCTTGGATCAACGCAAACAGCTGAATATTCCAACAACCGTCAATGGGGCAATCGGCTGTGAGATACAAAATTTGCATTATTTATTCCATAAGCTGCAGGATGATACCAATACATTCAAAGCACCGGGTAATATCTATGACACCATAGCAAAAACTCACGCAGAATGGTTTAAAACCATGCAAGAGTACATAGATTCATTTGCTACATTATCTGCTAGAAATACGGCAATTGCAGCAGCAAAAAACTCGCTAATAGCTGCACAAAATCCTGGCAATGGAGCTTTCTTTAACGCAGATGGAGCTTCTAGACTCGTCAGTGCGTTACAACAGTTCATTGATAATCCTACCGTTGCTCATGCGCAGGCTGTATTGAGTATAAACGCCTCCATGTCAGACCGTACTGGCAACACTACAGGTTTTCTTGGTTTAAACGGCGTTGGTGGCTTCAATGAACTAACAGCTTTTGTAAATGCAAAATAAATGATTAAACCTAACACATCTTTAATGCAAAAAATTATGGAAATTGTCTGAAGCCAAGTTTTTGCCAGTCAGCATCAAATTTAGCCATACCCTGATTAGTCAAAGGATGCGTTATAGCTTGTTCAAACACATTTAATGGTAATGTCACAATATCAGCACCAGCCATCACTGCTTTATTAAAATGACGCACGCTGCGGATTGATGCTGCAAGAACTTGTGTTTCAAAACCATATTGGTCAATCATCTCACATAGTTCGCTTACTAACTCAACACCTTCAATATCAATGTCATCCAACCGACCAACAAAAGGCGAAATGACATGCACACCCATTTTGCTCATCATCAAGCCTTGTAGCATAGTAAACACCAAGGTGATGTTAAGCTTTACATCTTCATCGACTAAGCGCTTAATCACCGCATAATAATCGGCATGGCACGGTATTTTAACTACCACATTATCCGCAAGATCAGCAATTATTTTTGCTTGATTATAGACAGCCTCAGGATCTTTTTCTGTCACCTCAACGCTGACCTCGCCCTCAGGCAATAATGAACAAATTTCTAGTACCTGTTTTTTAGGATCGCCACCTTCTTTACTCAAATGCGTTGGGTTGGTGGTGACGCCATCAATTAACCCGGTAGCTAACCATTTTTTAATATCAGTTATGTTTGCTGTGTCTAAAAAAATCTTCATTCGATTCCTTCTTCTTTTTTAAGAGCATTTATGAGTTTTATTGCTTTTTTTAACGAGACCGCATGGTCGTTTATATCTTTCCACGGATCGCCTTTACGCGCAAGCCGTTTAAAAATATTCTTGATAGTGAATTGGTCAGGCTTTAATGTTTTTTTGGAAACTTCTGCCCACTCAAGTGGCGTAGCCACCGGAGCTCCGGGGCGCGCTCGTAGCGAATAGGGTGTTACACCAGTGGCGGTAAAACCATTGCGCAAATAATCAATAAAAATTTTGGTAGTTCGTTTTGTTTTGCGCATTTCTAAGGTTCTTGTTTTTGGATCGTGCACGACCAGTAACTTTGCGGCATCGTGGGCAAAATCTCTGACCACATCAAAATCTAATTCTGGTTTTAAGGGGACCACCACATGCAATCCACGTGAACCGGTAGTCATAACAAACGGCTGCAGCTCTAAATCTTCTAACAATGCTTTAAGGTCAAGTGCCGTACGACGCACTTGGTTAAAATCTTTACCCGATGGGTCTAAATCAAAAATCATACGATCAGGCTTGTGTAAATTTTTTGTGGTGCTCAACCACGTATGAAAAACCAGTGACAATTGATTGGCAAGATAGACAAGACTCGCCTCATTATTCACCACGACATGGTGCACAATGCCACCTTCCTGTTTTTTTATGCTTACCCGTTCTATCCAATCGGGAAAATATGCACCCGCCTCTTTTTGATAAAAACCTTCGCCGGTTATTCCGTCAACAAAACGCTGCATGCTGATAGGCCGGTTCTTCATATGCGGCAGCATTGTTGGCGCAATGCGTTGGTAGTAATCAATCACTTCCTTTTTGAGGATTTTTCCTTGAGGGAAAATCATTTTATTAGGATGGGTTATAGTAACGATGTGCTCACCAATTTTTATCTCGGGATCAGAATCATCTTGTTTTGAAGAAGCCTTGGCTTTAACTTTTTTTTTAGAGATAGGTTTTGATTCATGTTCAAGATCATCCTTATCTGCTTTCATCTTGATCATCAACCATTGGCCACCTGCCATACGAATCAAAGCAAATGCACCATGCAATCTTTTGCCTTCAAGAATAACTTCAACCGTGCCACGCTTATAACATTCTTTCATCGGCATGAACTTGCCATCTTTTTCTTTAATATTTTTATAGGTCCCACTGTCCCAAATGACAACCTCGCCAGCGCCATAGTGACCTTCTGGAATGGCTCCTTCAAACGTTGCATAATCCATAGGATGATCATCTGTCGGCACGGCAAGTCGTTTTACTTTAGTATCAGTTGATGGCCCTTTTGGCACCGCCCAGGATTTGAGCACGCCATCAATTTCCAGCCGCACATCATAATGCAAGTGGCTTGCAGAATGCTTTTGAATCACAAAAATAGGTTCTTTAGATGACCTTTTTTTATCGCCTGCCGGCTCACCTGATTTTTTAACATCACGCCGTGCACGATAGGTTGTTAACGAATCTTTTTTTGCCATCATCTCTCCTGAACATAATGCAAGGCCCAACAAAATAGGCATTATATTTTTATACTTCAAGTTTCATCCCATCGTAGGCAACCTTAACCTCAACGCCCCGCTCTTGAGCCAATGATTTGATGCGTGCATTCACCGTACGCCCATCTGCGGCAACTATTTGTGTGCCACAATGGGTCACCACCATGAGCGGCACTCCCTCTTTTTGGCACCAACCAAGTTGTGCACGAATCGTCGTGTGACCAAAAAGTTTGTCCCCTTTACGACGGACCATAGGCCGCACAATCGTTGCGCCATCGCCAACATACAACTTCACGTTTTTTAATGCATCATAACGATCATCAATAGAAATCAAATCATGCACCACAAAAATAGAAGTTTTTTCTGCCGTGATGCGATAGCCAACTCCCGGAGCCAGCAACGAGTGTATCACCGGAAATGTTTCGAAAATCACACCACAAATCTCAACCTTTTTGCGCGGCTCCATGGTATGGCGCTCTTTAATGGGATATTTTTCCATCAATGCCCAACTCTCTTTGGTAGCATACACCGGACATGGTGCGCCATTTTTTAGTCCCCAAGCGTGGTCGGGGTGTGCGTGGGTGATTACAATTGCATCTGGTTTTAGAACCCATACTTTTTTGAGCCAATCTTGACCACAGTCAATCATTATGCGTTTGCCTTTGCGCGAGATAATGGTAGACGTATGCCGACGATGGCGAGGCGTTTTGACATCAATGTAACCACGAGTTCCCAAGAAGGTGATCTTCATTTTTTTCTCACGAAAAAAGAGTACTTACTTTATTTTTAGTATGTAGCACACCCACCGCCACACAAGCAAGATATTGCCAAGACGCAAAAAAAGGCCGCAGTGGAAATTTGATTTTCTACTGCAGCCTTTGTAATCAGATTTGTTTTCTTATTCTATTTTTTTTGATTTTCTTGGCGCTGTTGAAGCTCATAAGCCTGCTTCAATGCTTGAAATATTGTGTCAGAATTATCTAAACGTTCTTCTATCATGATTGATTCTACCGTGCCATTCTGGTCACGCACAGTGCGCGTCGCACAATGGATACCCATGTGTTGACCACTGGTAAAATATTTTGCAAAAAATCCTACTAGGCCAGTTTTTTGCTCATAAACTTCTCCATCCGGAGCGATAGTCTTGGTCACCGTATTATTTTCGTTAAACATGCCATGCACATGAGCGTTCATAAAAAACATAGAACTTAAAAAAAATATACCAAAATTTTTTTTCATACGTAGAGCCTTTCTGTTCAAAATTAATAATTTCCAAACCGGATCAAACGTATCAAGATTTTTTTTTATAACAAGCACTTTATCCACTTGACGTCATGGCAAATGGGTTCCGGGAAAGATAGTGCCAAGACACAAATTTTGATAATTAACATGAAGTGAATATAAAAAACTTATCAGCTATTTTTCCTAGCCGAAGTTCTCTTTGCTCTGCTTGCTGGTCATTATACATCTCGCTCAATAGAACAAAAGCAGTCTTTGCAAGACCTGAAGACAAACTGTTGATAGAAGTCATACCCGAAGCATGTCGTGTATTGAAACCACCATCTACCCTACCAGCTTGAGGACCACTCACAAAACCTGTAACGACAAGTTCTTGTGAACAAGACTTCTCAATACATTGTGAAAAGTATTGCCAGTTTGATCCATCTGGACTTTGTCCTACGGCTTTAAAGACTCTCTCTTCAGCCAGCGCATTGGCCCCAATACACAGCATCAAACCTAAAAGCAATCCATTTATTTTATTGTTTGTCATAAAAACCTCTCTATCTATACAAAAAATTAATAAGCTGTTCTTCCAACTATAGCAAAAAAACCCTTTATAACAAGCACTTTTACCACTTTTGGCACCATGACACATTGATCGGAGACAGGTTAGGCAAGAGACAAAAAAGGCCGCGGTGAAAATTTGATTTTCTACTACGGCCAATCTTACAATAATACAGAATTTATTTATCGAGCTTTGCTTCTTCTTTTTTAGCCAATTCCTCATTATAACGACTTTTCATAATCGTAAACAAAGACGCTTGACCATTTGACAAATGCCCAACAGTTCCACTATCAACCATCACAATCAAACCACTATATTGACCAGCATCAGGACCATTCAAGACGTGTGTAATACAATAAAATTTATTATTAGTTGGGCGCCAGACATACGATTCATAAAGCGCACAAAAATATTTACTCACGGTACCATTCGTCGTTGGTTCTTGCCATGGATGAGCATTCATACCCCAGACATTCATTCCCGCAATAAGCATCAAGCTCAAGAATACTACTCTCATTTGTTTGTTCATCATCAAAATTCCTCGCTCTATAAAACGTTGGTAATATATCGCGTTTGAGACTAACAGAGGAAACACCAAAAACAAAAGCTTTTTCACCTCGATCACGGTGGCACATTTAAAACAATTTCACCAAAAAAAACGTATCAACAATCTTCTTTTGACCAAGGCTGAATGATGCTCTTGTCGGCTTTAATTACCGTTTGCTCATTTTTTAGATGCCTGTTGCTTGTTATACAAATCTCTCAATTTTGAAAAATTTACCACTGGATCTGGCAGAGGATGTTGCTTGAATGCCTCATCCAACAAGAAACAGTCGATTTCTTTTTTCCCTGAATCATGCGCTATCTCACGACCAATGGTCATAGTACCGTCTTCATGTGTTAAACGATAGAGAGTCAATGTGGAATCAGCAGAATGCTTATACAATTCCTTGAATACTGCATTATCATCCATGCAAAAGGCCAATGAAAAACACACCATGAAACTCAAAAAAAACATAGATAATGGTTTATACATCATAACCCCCTTATTTTATATCTACCAATATAACTGAGCATAGCGTATGCATTATATGCATAGCAACAAGGTATTACCAAGGCGCGAAAAAAGCCGCTATAAAAAAATTTTACAGCGGCTTATCTCATATTCTTTACTGCGTAAGAAAATTAAAACCCCGTGATGACATCACTTTTTTTGCAGATCATTGCGAAACTCCTTAACTAACTCATTAAAGTGGTCCGCCCCAGGAACTCTTGCAGTCCAGACCAGCCCCGGCTGCTCTTCATAACTGCACAGAAACTCAATATCACTCGCTTGAATATCAGGTGTACTGCAACGAACAATCAACTTGGTTCTGTCATTATATCTTTGGCTATAACACATTCGACCGCGAGCGTCCCTGTCCTTGCTAATAGCATTATTAGCTGCACAAACTTCCATCGAGAAAATAGCTAAATTTTGCCCTATTAATAAACAAAAAACAACAATTCTTAACAAGCACAAACGCATCGTAAAACTCTCCAAAACATTTTTTATGAAAACACTATCTGTCACAATAATAACAAAACAGTCTCAACAAAAATAGTTTTAAATTCAATTTTACGGCTTGACGCTTTTGTAAGAAATTACGTGTCTTTATGTTTTAAAATTCTGTAGTTCAACCATATCAGCCTGCTGTTGTTCATACATTTTTTGTAACTCTTTGAATCGAAAATCACTTGCCTCAGTAGTATAAATATCCCCGCGGCTATCTTGAACATTGTAGTGACAACTCACTATTTCTTTTCTTCTGCCACTTAAAATTTTCAATGCTATAAGTGTTGTTTTTGGCCCAACTAATTTGGTATAACAAACCCAATGAGCTCCATCTCCCGCCTGTCCTGTTGATAACGATACTAAATCTGAATGTGATAATTGCACGGCATTTGCATCAGCCTTTTTTTCTGGTTCTTGATTCATACCCCATACATTCAAGACACTACTGAGCATTGAGACCAATAAAATATTATAATAATGCATGGTAACAACCCCCTAAACCATGTTTAATACATCTACTTATTCTTTTTGCATTTTACTACAAAATATTCGTCTAATTCAATACTTTCATGAGATTCGACGTCATAAGGCAAATCTTCAACACCTTCAAGGGCTAAAGCTTGAATCTGCAATCCGTACATTCTTCTCAGCGCATAAAAATTAGTTGTTGGTATCGGATCAATAATATAACTGCCTGATTCAGCAAGCCAACGTTGTTTGCGACACTGCAAAGTAAAGGACGTATTATTGTACAAAGCACCACATACAAGACATTCGTGATTATTTAGAAATTGTATATAGGTGGTAGATTTTATTGAACCATCTGCGGCTCGAGAAATACTTTGTTGAACCCAGCTTTGCATACCAAAAAGATTTGACCCGGCGCATACTATAAGACTCATGAAAAATATTCTATGTTGACGATGCATCATATCATTGCCCTTTCCAATATTTTCAGACTCAAAGATCCAACCTTATTGGTGTACCACGTGCATCAATACAAAGCAAGATTCGGCTAAAATCAAAAAAAATACCGCAGTAGAAATGGTCTTTCTACTGCGGCTTATTATATTCTTTAACGTTCTGTGGGATTACTCACCAACCCTATTGGTCATCATCAGACAGATACAATAATGATGTCGCTGGTGATTTTGGCGAGGATAATGGCGATGCCGCCTGCTGCCTTTCATACTGTCCTTTGAGTATATCAAAAAAAGCTGAATCTCTTCCCCTCTTAGGAATTAAGAGAGTAGCAATAGTTCCCTTGTTATCCACTTTAGATAAGCTTCCCCATTCTATACAAAATGGTTTCTCCTCAAATCGACCACGCACTTTTTTTTGCGCTATAATAATACTGTTTACGTTATTATACTGCGCAAAGCTAATCACTAAAGAGCCATCAGGCAAGACTCTTTTAGCTCTTAACACCTCATTATCCATACCCGACAATCGAACATTCACAACCAATATAACTATCCATAATTTTGTATGCCATAGATGAATCATTATTTAATCACAAAGTTAATTAATCGATCTTTTACAAAAATAACTTTAACAACTTCTTTACCTTCAAGCCATTTTGCAATAAGCCCTTCAGCCTCTGCTTGCACATCGCCTTGCACCGTACCACGTTGGGCAATCAAGTCGCCACGCAGTTTGCCGTTCACTTGAATTGCAAGAGTCAGTTCGTTTTCAACGGCTAGTGCAGAGTCGTACATTGGCCAGGCACAATCTTGCAATTGTTTGCCAAGCAAAGCTTGAGCCAATTCACTTGCCATGTGCGGCGCCATGACCGAAAGCGAAGCAATGATTTTTTCAATTGAATCTTTGTTCAATTTCATAGAACCAGCATGAGCTTCATTGAGCCATTCCATGAATGCAGAAATCGCCGTATTTGGTTTGAAGTTGCCAATTCGCGCTTGAAATTCTTTTAAGAATCTATGCAAACGACGCGTCACTTTTTCATCTTCTGATTCACTGGTCATTGCATTGGACAAATAATCAAACAAGCGATTTAAGAATCTTCGAACGCCTTCAAGACCATTATCTTGCCATTCACAATCAAGTTCTGGCGGTCCCATGAAGAGCATATATAAACGCAATACATCAGAACCGTATTGCTCAACCATGTCGTCCGGATTGACTACGTTGCCTTTAGATTTCGACATCTTTTCAACAAGACCTGATTTTTCTGAATATTTAAGCACCATGCCTTGATTAAACAAATGGGTAAACGGCTCATCAAATGGCACATGACCAAGATCGTACAACACTTTGACATAAAAACGTGCGTACAATAAATGTAAAATAGCATGTTCAATACCACCAACATACAAATCAACCGGCAACCAATAATTCATGTCTTGAGGTGTCCATGGTTTGTCAGCTAAATGTGGATTTGGATAGCGCAAGAAATACCAGCAGGATCCAGCCCATTGTGGCATGGTATTGGTTTCACGCTTTGCCGGTCCAGAACATTGTGGACAAGGCGTATTCACCCACCAATCAATAGCAGCTAATGGTGACTCACCGGTGCCTGTTGGTTGATATGATTCAACATCAGGCAACTCAACCGGTAATTGATTTTCTGGTACTGGTACAACACCACATGTTTTGCAATGAACTAATGGAATTGGCTCACCCCAATACCGCTGACGAGAAAACACCCAATCGCGTAATTTATAATGCACTTTGCTCTCTGCCAAGCCCTTGCTCAATAAGAAATCAACAATCGCTTTGTTGCCGTTTTCAAATGCAGAGAGTCCGTCAAATTGACCACTGTTGATGAGAACACCATCGCCGGTATAGGCTGCAGTGAGTTTGCCATCATTACCACGAACCACTTCTGGAGCATCAATGACTTGCACGACAGGTAATCCATAATGCGCTGCAAAATCAAAATCACGTTGATCGTGAGCAGGCACTCCCATGACAATACCAGTACCATAATTTTTTAATACATAGTCGGTCACATAGATTGGCACTTGAACGTTAGTGACAGGATTGGTAGCATAGGCACCTGAAAATACACCTTCTTTTTCTTTTAATGCTTCTTGTTTGTCAGTAATGCGTTGTTTAACGCGACCACAAAAACCATCAACTTCTGTTCTACGATCTTCGGGTACAATACGACGAATAACATCGTGATCGGGAGCAATGGCAAGGAAGGTCACGCCACACAATGTTTCAGCACACGTGGTGAATACCGGAAGATCAAGCTCAGCACCATCAAACGTTTTGGTTTTGAAGATAATGTTGGCGCCTTCGCTTTTTCCAATCCAATGCTGTTGCATGAGTTTAACTTTTTCAGGCCAATCAAGTTTATCAAGGCCAGTCAATAATTTTTCGGCGTAATCAGTAATACGCAACACCCATTGTCTAATGTTTCGCTGCTCAACCTGTGTACCGCAACGATCACAAGCGCCGTTGACTACTTCTTCGTTGGCAAGGCCGGTTAGGCACGAGGTACACCAGTTGATAGGCATATTGGATTCGTATGCTAGCCCAGCATTATACATTTGCAAAAAGATCCACTGCGTCCATTTATAATAATGGGCATCCGTGGTATTAACTTCTTTATCCCAATCATAAATGGCAGCAATTGCTTGCAACTGTTTTTTGAAGTTTGCAATGTTGCTCGCGGTGCCAATTTTTGGGTGAATACCTTTTTTAATCGCATCATTTTCTGCTGGTAACCCGAAAGCATCCCAACCCATGGGGTGCAAAACATTATACCCTTCAAGCCACTTAATGCGCGCGTAGACATCAGACAGCACATAGCCGCGCCAGTGGCCGACATGCAACCCTGACCCTGAAGGATACGGAAACATATCTAAAACATAATATTTTTTACCACTACCCGTTGGCTTAGTTTTTGCGGGTGGGTTGTTTTGCCACATCTCTTGCCATTTTTTTTCTATACCTTGAACATCATAACTCATTGGATTCCTTTGCAAACAAAGTGATAGGGAGATGATAGTAATCTAGCATAAAACGAGTATAATTACAGCATCGCCAAACACAAACCAAAAGGAATATATTCATGACAACGCCAGTCACGTCACAACAAAACGCAATTGCCCACAAATACGATGAAAACATTCTTGTTGTGCAACGCACACACTTATTCCCTGATGGCGCATGGCATGGATTAAAACAAATAGATTTTGCGCACTACACACAAATTATTCAAGACAATAAAGAATTTTTGCCACGAACGCACATGGAACTCGACCCACGATTCAAACAAATTATTCCCTACCTGGTTTTTGAGCATGAAGGCCGCTACTTTTTAATGCAACGGCAAGCAAAGGCATCAGAACAACGACTTAAAAATAAATTTACGTTGGGAATTGGTGGCCACGTACGCGAAGAAGATTTAACCGATGGCGCGTCAATTTTCGATTGGGCCAAACGAGAATTTCATGAAGAAGTAGATTATTCAGGAAGTCTGACTATCAAGCCCTTGGGCATTTTAAATGATGATTCTAATGAAGTTGGCCAGGTGCACATTGGCTTTGTTTTGTTATTGCAAGGCGACTCAGACCAAATTAGCATTAAGTCTGAACTTAAAAGTGGCAATCTTGTTTCTATAGAAGAATGCGCCGCACTTGGCGACGCACTCGAATCTTGGAGTCAAGAAGTAGTTAATTTTTTAAAGAAATAGCTGCCGAATAATAACGGGTAAATCATCTTTAGACTTATCACCTGCTGCAAGCCGCTCTAAAACTTCAGACGGTTTTAACCAAAAAGACTCAGTAAAATCATCGGTATTATACTGCGGCGCTTTGTTGGTACGCAAAAGATATACTCGCATAAAAGCAGACGTGCCATGCTTTTGTGGATTGAGTGACCCAAGACATTCATAAGAACTCGAGTTCGCGTCAATACGGAGCTCTTCCATTAATTCTCGAGAAAATGCTTGTTCATACGTCTCACCAGCTGACACATGTCCGCCCATACTCGCATCAAAACACAAAGGGAAAAGACGCTTATTAGCAGCTCTACGCGGAATCCACAACTGACCCTTATCATTCATGACAAATGCATTAACTACGCGAAAATTTGATGTTTTATCGGCATAAACTTTCGAACGCAATTGCTGACCAATTACCTGGTCATTTGAATCAACAACATCGAGAAGCTCATCTGCATGAGAACTCTCCCAGGCAGCATAATACTTCTTGGCACCATCAACCCATTCACGTACTCGCGGGTACTCCATGGGACCTTCTTCTATTATTTTTTCACACACTGCAATAGCGTCTTTTAATAACATTTTACAAAAGTGAACTACGCGTTTGCCATCTTTAACGGTGATGGAATATCCCAACGCATCACGTACTTCTAAAGAATTATTCAGCACCTCTGTATAACAAAGACGATCAACAAACTTATTATGATTTTCACTCAATGGACACAACACGTACAGATCGCCACCTTGATTTTTTTGTTGTGCTGCCGCTAAGGTAAGTGATAGAACTTTGGCAATCAACTCGTCAGCAGAATGATAAAAATAAAATTCTTCACCTTCACGCTTAAGCCACTGCGCATGAGTTATATCCTTTTTATCAACCACGCCATTAAACTTATCGAATAGCTGATTAATATCGTCATATAACATGCCAAAAACACGGTAATCAACCAAACAATCTCCATTATTAAGAGCGATAATATGATGTCCTGGATCAAAGTCATATTTTCTCAACAGGCTACGCAACTGACTTTCCTTAATTCTCGATGAGAAATGCAAAGGAATGCCAAACTCTAGCACTTGACTATTGCTATTAATTTCTTGATCAAGAGCATTTTTAACCACATGGTTAATCTTGCCATCACAAATCTGCCCATTAGATTTCACTAAAAAATTATTAAACAAAGAAGCCGTGCTATGCGCCAAGTAACTAGTCGTATATAAATTAGAACCTATTACCGGTATAGACCTTACAAAAACTAATGGGTTACAATCATGCAAATAGGTTATATAGTGGCGTGCAAGTTCACGATACAAACCACAAGGCAATGTGAGACTGTACTGTCGAGAAAAATCAATATCATATGATGGCACACTTAAATATTCCTGATAGGTCAACCGCACTGGCTCGCATTCATTTTTTTTATAAAACACAAACCGCACATCATCAGTAGAATATAAACTCATTTTTCTACCCGCTCGCGCCAAACCACTTCGCTTGTGATCTAGGAACTTATACAAAAAGACATGAGCGAATAAACTCATCGTCTTACTCTTTAAGCGAACCGAAACAACCATGTTTTTATCTGTTACACATTCTGGATCTCGATACACCAGAATGCCGCTGGGTTTAAGCGTTCTGAAAACTTCTCCAAAGAACTTTTCCATGCCTTCAAAGCCACCTGCATAAGAAATTATTTCATGCAACACTGAAGACGCATTAATACCATCTAATGAGGCATCTTGAAAGCTGCTCATATCTATTGCATTAAGCTGTTGCAATTTGAGACATGGACCAACTTGGGCACCAATATACTTTTTTAAACCAGGATGACGTACCGGCAATGCTTTTAATATGTTTTCATCTATATCTGAAGCAATCAAGGTAGTGCGAGCCGTAGCAGACATTTTTTCCAACATCGAAGCAATAGGATCGCCCCCTGTGCCTATTTCCAAATAGGTGCCTTCAGGCTTTTCCAATATATAAGGCAATATCCCAATTTTTTCTTGAGTATTATAAATTTGGACATTCAGTATCAATCACATTGGTTTGATAGAATTCAGAAGCTTTTTTCATAAAAGGTTCTATGTTTGTATGAAAGTACTCTAAACGCTTTACCACAATGTCTTGAGTGTCAGCCTTACGCTTACTTAACTCAGTGCCACAAGCATCACAGGTTTGCCCATCATGCGATGGCGCCAATACAGCATTGTAAACCTTAAAACAACCGGAGCAAATTTGACGATGGGCGATACGATTAATACACAAATCATCAGATGCAAGAAGTTGCACAAAGCAAACATCGTTAACCAATCAACGTTGTTGTAAAAAATTATACAAAAACTGAAATGCGAATTCGTTACGAGGAAATCCATCAATAATGAAAAAATTATTATTGTCTAAAGCTTTTGATAGTTTTTCGCCTACTAAAGCGCAGGTTGTTTCCTCATCAACATAGTCACCCCTGTCAACAATTGCTTGTATTCTTTTGCCAAGTTCAGTTTGTTGCTTGATCTCATCTCGATACATATCTCCTGGACAAATTTGAATGTATCCATACTTTTCAACCATATACTGTGAAAAAGTTCCCTTGCCACTACCGGGCGCAGATAGAAGAACGAAATGCTTTAATCCAAACGACTGATGAACCACTAAACACAAAAATAGTACTGCTATTTTTTTCATAATAAAGCCTCCTGTAGATTTTAAAATAATATTCTTTCCAACGGCTTTACTACTACCCAAAACACACGCAAAGAGATCACTATAAAAAACAACAATGAAGCAATCGATTATTGCTATAAATTGAAATCAATACGCTTTTTCATTTTTAATAAATATACAAAAAGAATTCAGAATTGGCAAGCACCATAGTCAATAAAGCGATTATTAAAATTCAGCTTGAAATTTTACATAGGGCGCGGGCGATCAAATAATATCAAAACAGCATCATACACAGCGAGACACTCAAATCTTGGAGTCAAGAAGTGGTTAATTTATTAAAAAATAATTACTTTAAAAAATCATCCGAGTCAGGAAAATACTCCAAGGGAAACATTGTATTTTCCGATCCTTTTTTAATGGGATGACCCACGTCAAAAAAATCGGGATCTTGAGCTAATGCCGACACGTGCACAACGTGTCGATTAGGTGAGCACAAATCATTAAGCAGCTCAATATAATCATAGCCCTGAGGGCCTGCTAAAATTTGGGAAATTTTAGTAGATAAATCTGATGTAGGCACAGTAGCAACAAGAGATTCAAAGTCAACAACGCTATTATTATAACAAGTATGCCCTGTAGTGGGACAGAAATTTTCTGTTGATTTACAAATTTGACAAAGAGATACCGCTTCTTTACTGCTCAATGTAGCTAGTGCACCAAATAAATTACCACAATCACACCAATAGTACTTGGTGCCATGCATAATTTTTTTGTGTTCAAAAAAAGGCTTAAGGGCAGAAAATGTTTGGCCACACCCTATACGGTCACAAATAATTTTTTTAGAAACCGCTACGTGTTGGTTTTGGTTGCTATTGTCCATAGCGCTATACCCACATGGCAACACAAAAGCAAAGCCCATTATTACTCTGATCATTACCTTTATATACTTATGCATAAACCTATCCCACAAAAAAAGTCATTATTACATAATCAAACAACAGCACGTATCTTGAGCATCGTGTGGCATTTCATACCCCGAAAATTCCTGGCTTATCTCTTGATAAGTATCCTCATTTCCTATGTCAAAGGTAGCAGCACCCAGAACATGAAGACATTCACGTCTTCGTATAAAATAATCTGCGCGCACTGCTCCTAAACGCTTAAGATTAACCTCCATGCCAGCTACAATAAGCAGCGCAAGGCACTGTGGTCTATTTTTATCCATTGCCAATTTAATGAGATAATCATTGCGGGCCGCATGAGTTGTCACATCTGCTTTTTGCAATAACAAAGCATGCATCCATGTCGAATCATTAAGCAAAATAGCTCGCTCCAAATTATGCGTAGCCTCATTTTTTTGTAACTGCACCACCTTATGCAACTCAGTACAAACTAATTCAACTTGCCCCTTTAGATCTATCTTTTGCTCGTCATTCCTGCAAGTGACGGGTGATAATTCTACTGCGGCAGAAGATGACTGGTTCATTGCATGGCCAAAGCCCGAAGATAATAACAAACCCAACAAACAACAATTCATACGTAGACGCATTACTTGATACATAAAAAATCCCTATTATCTTTTAAAAGCAAAATTTTACCTCTATCACATTATCGAACACCACGTGCATTCTGTATCCTCTTTTTTATTCTCCTGAACAAGTGGACGAACATTCCATGCATTTTGAATAGCACAGAGAATATCTGCACTCTTTTCGTCCAAATTCGCGCTCTGCAGAACATCTAAACAATGCTGTCGATTCACAAAATACTGCGGTTGCGTCATATCTATTCTTGCAAGATCAACTGTCGCCTTTGCCTCAATTAAAAGCTCTAGACAATAAGGACGATTTTTTGCAATAGCATACTTGACAAGAAAATCATTCTTTTGCGTAATATCAGCTTTACGAATCAATAAAGCACGCAGCCACTTCACATCATCAAGCTCAACAGCACGCGCTAAATTTGCATGCATCTGTTGATGGTGCTCATACTCCAATGCGCGATACTGTGCTTGGCAATCATTGAGTTGACCCTGTGAATTATGCGCGGCGGGTTGTTGGCCATGTAATGTATCACCATTATGATCTTTATCATAATGATCAGTAGACGATGATGCTTTTTCATCATCGTCTGCCAAAACCACTTCAAACGTTAAATAATCTTTTTTTTGTTCTATTGAATAAACGGATGGAGCACAAAAAAACCAGATTATCATAAAAAATAGTCCGCACATTTTCTTCATAACTCTTCCCCATGAAATATTAGGTAAAAAAATTTCTGAATATCGAATGACGCAATCGTAATTTTACAAGAGAAGCAAGCATACGAAATCCAGAACTCATACGCAGCTTACTGCCTTCTTTATCATACCATTCAGTAGGAAATTCCCGAATCTTAAAGCCAAACTTTTTGCATAAATACAAAATTTCAACATCAAAGGCCCATTTAGTCATCTCCATATGAGGAGTTACTGTTTCAATAGTGTGCCGTTTGAACAACTTAGCGCCGCATTGATAGTCATGATACGAAAGCCCAAAAAGAAGTTTAATGAGTGATTCGTAAATCAACCAGCTACCCCAACGTTTAATCTTAGGTCGCGGTGGATGAATTTTGGCACCCTTCATATAACGACTAGCGATAATACCATCGTAAAATTCTATATGCCGAAAAAGATCAAAAAAAGCTTGGGGCGACGTTGCCATATCTGCATCAACAAACCCTATGAAATTATTGGGGCGTCTCAACGCATCAAGAAAACCAGCACGAATCGCCAAACCTTTACCTGCTGCATTTTTAAGATCAACAATCACACAGTTGCCAAATTTCTCTTGGACTGATTGTACCACCTTAATGGTATTATCAACGCATCCATTCAACACCACAACAATTTCAAAATCAAGAAGTTGCTGTTGCTTGAGCGCATCAAAAAAACTTATATATTCTTCTAATGTTTTTCCTATCCTACGCTCTTCATTATAAGCCGGCATAATAATACTTATTTTGGACATATATTCTCTTAATTTTAAAAAATTGTCGTTTTTTACTGCACATTCTTACTACACTTTAAGAAAATCACACCATCAACACAAATAACACGATAAAAACCGGAGTTATCATGAATAGAATACCATTATCTCTATTTTTTTTAATGGCAAATGCATCATCACTACTAAAAGCCCAAGAATTAACCCTTAACCCAACATCGCTCTCTCATTACCAAGCACTGCAACCATTACTTAATCATTATCAACGTCCTATAACCTTTTTAGAACTGTGGCCAGAAACAGGGCAACTTTCCTGCCATGTCGCAAAAAATTATAATTCCGTATGCGTTATGATAGACGCCAAGTGCGCTCAAAATCTACTGTCAGCATGCCAAAAATGTAATAATGTCGTGCTGCTCAAACAAAATCTATCAATCAACGATATTCACAGCCTGGGCGAATGTGAACATTTTGACGTCACCTTTGTCCCTGACATTGCCAATCGTTTTCCAACAACGTGGCAAAAAGTTATTAATGAGCTTATGAAACTTGGCGATTATCTTATTATACAAGCGCCAGCACAAGGTGCTCCATTGTGCCAGGCCATTACCGATTATATACAAAAAAAACGAGGGGAACCACTCAGCGACGTCTGCACCAACGAGCAAGGAATACTGTACGTGCTCAACACACCCAAAAAACATATTATTAAACGCCGGTGGAACTATGAAAAAACATGGGAGCTTGGTGAGTACACCATCGAAAGCACGTTTGCCAAAAAAAAATTCATTAAACACAAGAAGAAACCTGCCGGTTATACAGTGACCCCATGGCACCCCGGCATTAACCTCTACACCTTTAAACAATTAAATGGCGCTTACCCCACCAAAGATATGATTCGCAGAAAAATTCAACAATTTGCTACCATGAAGCACAATGATTTTCGCATCTTCAACCTTATTATTCAAGGTGAAAAGCTCGTTCCCATTGATTGCGATGAAAACGAGCGGCATGCATCGATAAAAGAAATGTTGCCAATTCTTTTACAGCAGTTCAGACACCTGTTGTTTATCGAATCTTAAACTTTTTTAGTGCCAGCATGCTCATACTCAACAAAATCAACCCATGGGTAAAACGATGGATTTGCGTTGAGCCATAGGTACGGTTTTTATAATGCACCGGCATATCAATAATTTTTAGATTCAATTTTGCTGCACCAAACAGTAAATCAAAATCACCAAAGGGATCAAAATCTCCAAAAAAGTGGCGGTTTGCTACAATGTTTTTGTAATCGCGCGCCCACAAAACTTTGGTCCCACACAAGGTGTCTTTTACTTTTTGGTCCAATAACCAGGAAAATAATTTTCCAAAAAAGAAGTTCGCCAGCAAATTTAAGAATCGCATTGCCTCAGATTCCATGCCATAAATCAATCGCGACCCATTAATGAATTCACCCTTGCCACTCACTAAAGCATCAACAAACTTTGGCAACTCTTCTGGTGGGGCCGTAAGATCGGCATCAAGAATCATGAGAATATCTCCCGTTGCATGTGCAAAACCTTTACGCACGGCATCGCCCTTACCTTTGCCATCTTGCACATACCAGCTCACATTTCTGTGGGGATACAATGCGCAGACACGTTTTATTTCGTCGAGTGTGCCATCTTTGGAATTGCCTTCGACAAAAATAATTTCTGTCGATGCGCCCATTTCAGGGCAACGCAACACAGCTGCCTCAATATTCCCCTTTTCATTACGACACGGCACAATCACTGATACAGTAACCTTTTCAGCTTTCACGGTAACTGCCTCAGGCCGCGCAATAATCCATTCATTAAGGCACAAATTACGCACTAGAGGCACATGCATTAATACGGCATTACATAGGGTAGAAATTAAAGGAATATAGGTTGGCATAAGCATATAACGACCTTTGGTCACGACCTCAAAACCCGCAATGTATAAAAAGTTTTGTAGATCATGAGGCGATACCCAATTTTTTAATACCGTCGGCCGGCGCAATCCTAATTTTTGTGTAATGTTTAACACTGGCTCCCACAAATAGGAGTAGGTATCCACAATAATGCGCGTACCCGGATGACACAGCCGCCGCAACGATTGTAACAGTTCCTGAATGTCGTCTGTCTCCATCGTTACTAATGAAAGCACCACATAATCAAACGGGTCGTGCTGCCCTACTGTATCAAGTGATCCTTGATAAAAAGCATAGTTTGCATAACGCTCACGCGCCGTGCCAATAGAAAGTTCATCAGCATCAACACCAACACCATACGATGGCTTAACCGCATCGAGCAAATAGCCATTTTTGCAATTGACATGCAACACGGAGACTCCTTGGGGAATCACAAAACGATAAAAATTTATTACTTGTTGGTGATAGTATTTATTTTTTTTAAGCCAATAATTAAAAGGCTTTGATTGTTCTATAGTTTTTTTAACTGATGCCTCAGCGACTTGTGCATTGTGTGGCGCTTGCTGACCATGTACCATATTATTATGTGTGTCTTTTTGCACATTCATATTACTACTCCCTACAACTATGATGCCAGGACACCATAAAAAAACCTGCTATACTATAATGGTTGTGTAGCATACTCCAACCAAAAAAAACCGGCAAGCCAAAACGAGATACTGTGATTACCACTTTCAAATCGCATCTAGCGCTGACACATGTCAAAAAATATTTACCCGATAATCCTATCGTGGTGGAAGCTGGCGCTTTTGAAGGCAAAGAAACCTTACACATGAGCACACTGTGGCCAAAGGGTACAATGCACGCTTTTGAACCGGTGCCAGAAATTTTTGAAAAGCTTGCCGCCAACACGGTGCACATGCCCAACGTTATTCGTTATCCCTTAGCACTAAGTAATACAACCGGCACTGCCACGTTATATATTTCAGAAAAGCCAAATAAACCTGACATAGCATCACAAGGCAATTCGCTTCTTAAACCAAAAGAGCGCTTGAAACTTTCTCCGCTTGTTTTTCCCACCACTCTTGAAGTGCCCACAATCACACTCGATGATTGGCAAAAAAAATACAACATCAGTCACGTTGACCTCTTATGGCTTGATTTGCAAGGATGCGAACTCAATGTTCTCAAAAGTTGTCCGAATATCATGAATCATGTAAAAGTTGTTTACACCGAAGTTGAATTTGTGGAAGCATATGAAGGACAATATCTTTATCCTGATGTTGTCGCTTGGCTTGGCCAGCAAGGCTTTACGATGGTTGGAAGAAATTTTCCCGACAACCCAACGTGGTTCTTTGGCAATGCATTATTTGTGCGCAAATAACGAGCCTTATCTGTCAATTAATAAAAAATATTAGTCAATCTCTAGATTTTTACTTCTGAATCTATTACCTTGAGATACACTAATAATCAAAATTACTATTTTTCACATAAGGAGCTCAAAACAATGGCTTTTTCAGTTAAATCAAAAAAGAGTGGCAAAACGTATCACTTACATTCAAAAGAAGTAGAATTGACCGGTGGTCGCAAACAAAGAATTTATTACTTTGCAGGCGAAGCTGGCGAAAATTCACTTGATAAATTACCAGAAGGTTATGAAGTAATTGAAAACGAACGTACCGGTTTGCCAATGCTTCGCAAGAAGAGATAGGCCTTATCGCCAACGATTGATTTTCTACTACGAATTTTCTTAGTATGAATGAAAGAAAGCTAAAAATTATTTTTTAGCTTTCTTTTTTTTTGTACCAATGTAATACGATAGGGAGAAATATATGGAAGATTATACTATTTCAATGTCTACCGTCGCCCAGGATTCTGCTACCGTCCTTTCTCAAAAAAGGCAACCGCTCGTCACCGGCTTAATAATAACTACTACCATTATGACCGTTGCAACAGCTCTGGCAACGATACTGAACTGGCATTTGGTAAAACCAGCAATAAGCATTTTGTACAATGCAGCGGCCTGTCAGTTACAATTTGAGTGCTTACTCACCAGTGTATTGCCACAAGTTATAACGTTACTCCATAATAGCTTGTATGAATCTAATGTCATGGTTACAAGTCTTATTACACTCGTACTGCTCGCTCATTACCTTTGGCTTGGATTAACCCGTTACATCACCGCCATATGTACGGACGGCACTGCGCCTATCATCTATCTTTTTCCATCACCCTGGCGAGCAATAAAATCTCTTATTGCCACCGTTGTGTACCTCATTATGTTGTTGTTTGTTATTCCTGGTATCTATTGGGCAACACGCTTTACCTTCTTTAATAGCGCAATTGCTCACGATAATGCAGGCATGCTATCATCGTTCACCACAAGCTGGGCCATGACAAAAAATCAAAGCTGGCTCACCACGATTATGCATTGCATCCTCACCGTTGTTATAGTGGTTGCTCATGGCGTAACTCTTGGCCTTATCATCACCATGCCTATTATTATCGCCTTAACTTCTTTAGTTCCCTACTCTATACTTATCATCATGATTAATCTTATTGGCAGTATTGTAATAGGCCTTCTCGTAAGGATACCATGCACAATGGTGGCACATGCATGCGCCTATCGTCAGTTGACCTTGAAGAAATCTTTTTAACCAATTCTTAAATGAAAGAAACAACATGGAAATAAAACGCTTTTCGATATTCGCAACGTTTAAACATGCTTTTAAAACTATGATCGATAATGTTGGCCTTGTTGCGGTCGGCATGCTGGCTTATGCAGGAATTATGCTCTTGCTTTTGGCAGTTCTTGGCCTCATTAACATGACGCTCGTAAAAGAAATCTTTCAACATCTACCCAATCTCAAAGGTTGCCTCTGGACCCGCTGCACATTAACAGAAGAACAACTCTCTCCTATCATGATGATCTTGAAAGGCCACTTATTTGCATCAATCAGCTCAGGAATTATGTTTAGTTTTTTTGCCTACTGGCTTCAGTTTGGCTATACGAACTATTCATTACATGTGCACGATAACAATGCAGCACGCATAACAGATTTATTACCAGACATCACAAAATTATTAAAATTCATGGCTGCATCAATGTTATTCATACTCATATTTCTTGGTGGCTTAATTTTATTAGTGATACCTGGTTTTTATTTTTTACTTCGCTTCATGTTCTTTCCGTATGTTATTTTAACGCACAACGCTGGCGTAGTAGAATCGTTAAAAAGTAGCTGGCATATGACAAGGGGCTATGGCTGGGAACTCTTAGGATATTTCATTCTTTTGATAATAATTAGCACAGTTCTTGGCTGGATCCCCTTCGGATTCTTACTCTACTGGCCATTTTCTAGCTTAGCTTCTGTGTGCGCCTATCGTCAACTTTCGTCTAACCATCTTGAACAACTAGAACCTAAAGCTGAATAGGCTCGTTCAATAATATAAAACAAGGGACTGAACACAATTATTATTGCGTTCAGTCCCTTATTATTTTTAAATTAGATTTTTAATCACCGCTATAGAGCTTATCAATTAAATTCCCAACGCCATCCCAACTGAGTATGCGACCATTTGTTCGTTTTTGGCTCATCTGGCCAGCATAGACAACATAATTATTTTCAACAGCAGTCTGCGATAACTCATTCCATTTTTGCATCGGGCCAAAAAAGTTAGACGAAATCGTCTCGGATGACTTAATTTCCACGGGAATAAGTTGCGTGCCTTTATCAATAATACAATCAACCTCTAATCTATCGTTTTGATCACGCCAAAAATAAAGTGATGGCCACATACCGCGATTATAAAATTGCTTGCTCAAGTCACTGACAATGAGATTCTCAAACAATGGTCCACGAAATGGTGACAACGACAACGTCTTGGTTGAAGTGATACCCAATAAATTACAAGCAACACCTGTATCGTAAAAAAATAGCTTTGGTGTTTTGACCATACGTTTGTTAAAATTATTAAAATGTGGCGGCAGTAAAAATAAGATATAACTAGCTTGCAAAACAGAAAGCCATTTAGTTGCTGTTGGCGCAGTGATACCGCATTGGCTCGCTACCTCAGAAAGATTGAGAAGCTGTCCAATTCTTCCTGCGCACAGCATTAAAAATTTTTGAAACGTAAGCAAGTCGCCAACATTAATCAATTGACGCACATCTCGTTCAACATACGTGTGAATATAGGAAGCATATAAATCATTGATATCAAGAGCGGTAGTGTAAGCACGAGGATATGAACCTTGCACAATAAGTTCGAGCGCCCGTTTTTGTATGATCTTGTTACGACTAAGCTCGTGTATTGAAAATGGCAATAAGGTAAGAATGCCAACACGTCCAGCAAGTGATTGGGTTATGGCTTGGTTCATAAGAAAATTCTGCGAACCGGTGATGATAAAATAACTTGGCCTGGTTTTAAGATCTACTTCAAGCTGAATGTAAGATAAAATTTCGGGCACATACTGAAACTCATCCAAAATAATGCCATGTTCATTTTCATTCTCTGCCAAAAAACCTCGAGGATCTGAAGCGGCAAATTCACGGATTGCCGGATCCTCAAAAGAAAAATAGGCATGGTTTTTAAAGTATTCTTTAACCAGTGTAGTTTTCCCTGATTGCCGCGGACCTAAAATAGCCACCACCGGAAAATTAAGATATCGCTTAAGCGTTACCTCTATATCTCTTTTTAAAAACATATACTCCATCCCTTATTTTATGTGCTAATTTAAAGTTCAATTTTAAAGTAACACAAGACTACAGGGAAAAGCAAGGGGGTTTTTTGAAAACCAGACTTATACCCATCCGGACCACATAAAACAGTTACAGAATCGTGCACCACCCACCACTACGACATTGGGCTACTCTTCTTGCGGTAGCCAAACTCATGCGTGGCACCACAAGATCTTCTTCTGGGCCTTGGGCTTTTTCTTCTCGCTCTTGGGCAGACTCTTGCTCACAAGCAGCCAAAAACTTTCCAAAAGCAGCCGTTGCCTGACTCGGTTCCAATTCTCTTGCAAGATCCAAAACATTCTGGTTGAACTCGTTTTTTGCTCTAAGATTAACACGTTTTGTAGCGAGTAAAATTGCGGTAATTCTTGGACTATCGTTGATAAGAGCATACATCAAAGGAGTATAACCATGCGCTAGTTTACGATTAACATTTATCTTGCTTTGGACCAAACCGATCACTATTTCTTCATCATCGCAATTCATCTGCCGAAAATGATTAATATACGTAAGCGCATCAGAAAGATCCGGTTTTCCCATGGCAGACACATGGCCAATATGCATACAGAGTAATGTCATAATCAAGGTGATATATTTTTTCATTTTAATGCTCCTTACTAACTAACAATTTTTTGTTACCAGGCTAGTAGAGAAATAATAGATTTGTAAAGAGTCGATGCAAAAATAGACAATACTTGCTAATTAATTCCCTAGCTCACTAAACTACTAAAAGTAGCCATCGTAATAATTTTAAAAAAAGGAAACGCCATGAAAATTATGCATGTTATGCTATCATCAATCTTATTGATCACCTCACTTGTTTGCGTCGATAAAACAAATAATGCTGATTTGGACAACTATGTTACGTATCGAATCAACGTCGTTGAAAAAATGTTGGTTGATTCGCAAGACCCATACTGCAAAGAAGATATCCGCATCTTAAAACTGACTAATGCTCTCGGACTTTTAGACGACATCGAAATTATTGTAAAAAATAATGATCTCGCTCATCACAAAAAACACTTAGAACGCATTGAAGCGGCTCGAATTCAAGCATATATACTGCTTGGCAGAAATCAGATTACACCTTACGTTTGAACTTTTTTTCAATTTCATACGTGCCTAAAAGCCAACCGGTTGGGCGTCCATGAGGGCAGCTGAACCGGTTTTCTGTTTTGTGCAGATCTTCCAGAAGTTGTTCAATATGCTCCTTGCTCAACACATCACCAGCTTTAACCGCTGCCTTGCAGGCCATTTGCGCATGCATACGTTCATTAATAGTTTTGAAAAATTGTTTTTCATCAAGATGTTGTGTTTCGGTAATCCAACTTATCACCGCTTGGATAAGATCATCCAAGGATTGATTTTTCAAATGCACGGGCGTTGATTTAACCATAAGTTGTGTCGAACTAAAAATTTCTATACCAATACCATTACGTTCAAAAATATCCAAATACGGCTCCAGAAGAGTTATATCATCGGGCTTAATAGTAATAGCATAAGGAAATAACAACGGAATTGTTGCAACATCATTAAATCGCTTTGAAAATAATTCATACAGCACCCGCTCATGAGCTGCGTGCTGATCGACAATATACAATCCTTCTTCTTTTTCTAGTAAAAGATAGGTCTTACTAAACTGTCCAATAAATGTGTAATTTTTTTCTGAAACTACCTGTTCAGAAACAGATGTAAATTCTTCTTGTTCGTCACCAATAAAAGGACTTGTTTGCAAGGCTGCATCAATTGTTGCCGCTTGTAAGCTTTGCGCAATCGTGCTTTGTGTATGCACCATTTCTTGCACAGGCACATGATGCGTAACATTGTTTTTTTCTAACGATAGCGATGACGGCATATATTTTGCTGGCAACGTATACATCGGCTCAATAGCAATTCTCTGTATATTGGGCGAATAATGTTGCACCTCGGTTGCTGGCGCAAAGGTGATAGTTTTTTTCAGTTGGTTTGAAACATTCTGTTCTAATGCACTTTTTACGGCCTGCTGCAGGAGCTGCTCAATGACACGTGGATGTAAAAATTGAACTTCTTCTTTGCGTGGATGAATATTAATATCAACATGCGCCGTATCAAGTTCAATAAAAATACATGCTGCGGGAAAACGCCCTGGCTGGATAACATTGAGATATCCTTTGAGCAATGCGCTTGAAAGTTTTTGTTGTTTTACCCAACGCTTGTTAACAAAAAAGAATATATTACTGCGATCGTAGCGCATGTACTGATGATTGGAAATAACGCCATGAATGGTAATGCCACCTTGATTGCCCGTGGCATTGACTGGCAACATAACATTAGCCATGGCATGGTCCCATACTTGGGTCATACGTTGCTCAATAGTTTCTGTCGGTGGACAATGCATGTGCAATGCATTGTTATGAAACAATTTAAAATTAACGTCTAAATAATCCAAACAAAATGCAGAAAACAATTGTGCGATTGCACGCCACTCAGTATCATCGGTTTTTAAAAATTTTTTACGGGCCGGCACATTAAAAAATATATCCCGTATTGCCAAATCGGTACCAACATTAGCCGAGGCCAACGATTCTTCAATAACAGCCCCCTGCTCCAACTCAAGTTTAATCGCTTCTGTCGCGCCTTCTTCTTTGGTAATAAGCGTTACTTTGCTTACGCCTGCTATGCTTGAAAGCGCTTCGCCACGAAAACCAAACGTGGTTATTGAGTCTAGGTCATACACCGTGGACACTTTGCTGGTCGCATGGTGTTCAAAACACATATGCGCATCTTCAAGCGACATACCGCAACCGTTATCTACTACGCGAATCAGCTGTTTACCGCCATGTTCTATGTACACCGTGATGTGTGTCGCACCAGCATCAAGAGCATTTTCCAAAAGTTCTTTAACGATATTAGCCGGACGCTCGACCACTTCTCCAGCTGCAATTTTCTGGATTTGATCAGGGGCAAGACGATGTATTTTTGGCATAATAAAAACCTGGATTGCTATGAGTATAATTTTTTATAAAGCGTAGCATATTTATTCTGCTCAGCCAAAGAAAAAACTACACACAAAAATCAGGGCAATTGCCAACTACGCCTGCCTCAATGTTTTAGCAAAGTAGAACTGCTAACCAAAGAAAATTATCTTAAAAAAACAGTAGAGGGCTGCGTGTACTATCTACGCAGCCCTCTACTGAAAAATGGAGAAGAGAATTAAAAGTTATTTAAGACCAAGGAGCTTATAACCAATGCCTAAGCCAGCCATGATGCCTAATTTGCCCGCATGATTTTTTACAAAGTTATATGCCCTTGCTAAACGTGATGATTCTTGTATTGATGGTTCTGGTTTTTTATTAAATACACAAGAGTTAACTACGTGTGCTACACCACTCATTGCAGCTCCTGCCAGAGTAGCATATAAGCCTTTTTGGCAATATGAGCCAGCGCGCTCAGAAACCTGAAAATTATCATTGCGTACAAGATGCAATACCAACGCTGGAACTACACCCGCAGTTAATCCTAGGCATGCATTGCGCATAGCTTGAAGCTTACTACTTTGAGGTTGCATTATTTGCTCCAACTTTGTTAATGCATTTTCTAGTGTTTCACATGCTCGATGAACTACACCTGCCTGAGCAGCTACTGCTGATACTCTTGCTAGAACCTCTTTTGAAAAAGAAAGAGAATTGCTATCAGTCAGACTCAGCCTAGACTCAAAACTATGCTCCGGCTCAATTAAAAGCGTCAATGAGCAAACCGCCTTTAAGAACTCTGTATGCTCTTTATCAACATCATCTGCGTGTTTTTTTACACACCCAATTATCGCATATTGTTCTGTTACTTCTTTTGGTAGCGCCTCATATCGTCTTTTTAACATATCAAATTTTTCTGATACTTTATTATATCGATCGACTAGAACCTGCTCTACCTGACGAACTTGCGCAACTTTTTGGTGAACTGAAGAAATTTCGGATAATGCATTATTAATCGCCTTCTCCACCGCAGTTAATGCATCCTCAAACTTTTGGCATGCGGCACGCGTTTTATTCGCTTGCTGCATAACAGAAGCTGCACGCTCAGATATTACTTGAGAGAAATGCGGTAACATCAACCCCATACCTTGCGATACATTGTTAACACCACAGAAGACAGAAAGTTCTTGATACTGTTTATAAAAAGCTTGTCCTTCTTCATTCATAGCCTTATGTGAGGTCTGTGCCAAACTTCTTGTGTCCTTAACAATAGAATATTCTTTAATAGCTCCTCCTGCACGATTCAATAAAGCTTGTACTCGTTCAGTTTTAGAAGTGAGACTTTTAAATAACACACCTATCTCGAACTGTTCTTTAGCGACCTGCGATACGCAACCTAATCCTTCAAGCCTCTGTTTATAGACTTCAAATTCACGAGAAGCAACCAGTGCTTGTTGTTCAATACGCGCTACACGACTCTTAAGCAGCGCCTGTTGTGCCAATGTCGGTAAAAATTCTGATCCCACAGAAAGCAATGGTTTAAATTCACGTAATACTTGTTGAGCGACCTGATGCTGTTGCTGCGTTGCACTATAAGCATATTGAACGATTACGTCAGATCTTGTCGTTCGATTCAATTTCTCATAAACAGGAAAAACAACGTTATGTTGCTGCATTGCCTCATCTAAAGATTTTGCTACCATTTCTTTTGCTGCTGCAATTTTTTGCTCTGGGGTCATCCCAAACGCTGGAACTACTGACATTACAAGCGTTACCATGAACGCTGATCTTAAAATACCCTTCATAATATTTCCTCCATTATATAGGGATTATTCATTAAAACATTATACTTGTATTAATAATTAGAACTTATAAATAAATTATAAGAAAAAATTTAATACTTATTGTTAATATTAACCGATGGGGAAAGTTTGTCAAGCGGGCTATTTTTATACAATTTTTTTATTAAGTTTTATAGAGAAAAATGATCACTTATAAACATACCAGATCGATTCATTGCTGCTTTTTATAGCAAAATATATAAAGTTACAAATAGAATTATTTTGATCGAATTTAGGCCCCACGTGCCAAAGTACCCTTGATGCTCACTTGAAGAACTAAATCTGGTCCTACCTGTTTAGGCTGAACCGCAGTAAGAGTAAGGCCCTGTAGGCCAGGAATCTGCCGCAATCCACCCATAAGAGTAGCCATATCGCACTGAGAACAACGCAGCATAAGCGAGATTTGATCATTATTCAACGTAAAGGACTCCAAAAAGCCTTTATTACCGAGCAATAGCTTGATTTGGGTCATCACCATGCTAGGGTTTTGTGCCTCCGTTGTATATCGCTCCAAAACAGCCAACCGGGTATTCAACCCGATATCTTGCTCTTGCAAGGCTTTGTGCCGCTCAGCAACACCGGCCAACAAAGTCGCCTGCCTTTCCAGCGATGCCCTTTCACCTTTTATGCGCTTATAATCAGCGTACTGTTTGAAATGTACCACTGCCATGGCAACAAGCATGGCTGCCAAACCGGTAAAACAGAGACGTGTCCAATGCTTAATCTTTTTATAGGTACGTGCAGGCAGTGCATTAATAAAGTTAATATTCTTCATGCGATTCCTTTATCATACTGCGCCGCTAGGGCCAAACCAACTGCAGCAGCAAGGTTTTGTGCCTCTGTTTGTATATCAAGCGACACATGTGGCGCTATGGTTACAAGCCGACGCACCATATCCACCGTGCATAATTGTTCAATATTATTATTATTCCGTTGCATGACTGCGCCCAACTGACTGTGCCTGAATGCGTTTCCTTGCATACAACGATAAAGCGTCAATAATGCCATACGTTTGGAAGTCAGTGACTGCAGATGCAGATGAGCTGCCATAGCCAACAATTTATATTGCAATAATTGCTGCTGCGAAATACCGCAGGCATAAAAGGTAAAGGTGCCGTCATCTTGTGGATACAAGTACCTATAATCCCACACTAATCTTGTAGTATGCTGCAGCGTAAAATCTTCCTTGCATGGTGTAGCCATGGGATGCGTAATCAGTTGTTCCATAATACCAGGCCCAGACAAAGCACAGGCAATAGCGGCATTAGTGAGCTTATGAGTAGCGAGAAATTGATGAATATGACTTTTGAGAACAGTAGGATTAAATATATAAGAATTTTTCACATCGAGCGGTGCTAACGGCACCACGCGGTAAGCTTGCACAATAAACAATTGCTTCTTTGGTTTTAACCAACTTAAAACAAGCTGATTATCTCCTAGAATAATAGTGACCAACTCATGTTGTTTTTTTGGAATCAACCACACTGTCGATCCTTCCTGTGACCGTCCGATCTTTGCCCGCTAAGTCTTTATGAACTTTTACGTCATTAAAGCCGGCACTCTTCATGAAATCAGAAACCTTGTGACCTTGTTTGTACCCAATTTCAAGTACCACTTGTGGAATACCCCGCTGTTGCATTTCAGCATTCAGTTCTATGAAATCCGCTGCTTGTTCGATGAGTTCATACAAAATAGCATATCCTTCATCCTCAGCCACCAATGCTTGCGGATCTTCCCACGTAGTGACTGAATTATAAAGCTCTTCAAATTCATTAAACGAAATATAGGGCGGATTGGATACGATAAGGTCAAATAACTGATCCGTTGGTACCGCATCAAAAAGATCCGATTCCATAAAGGTGATATTGGCAATGCCATTGTGTTGTGCATTAGCTTTTGCAAGTTCAAGTGCTTGAGCCGAAATATCAATGGCATAAACCTGTGCCGCTGGCAATGCATGCGCTAATGCTAATGCAACGCACCCAGAACCAGTACAAGCATCCAAAATGGTGATCGATTGATTTTCTAACCTCTTTAAATCACCAATAAGATTAGCAACCCATTCTTCTGTTTCGGGACGAGGAATCAGCACCGGTGGTTTGACCATGATTTCAAGGTCAACAAATGGTACCGATCCTATTAAATATTGCAAAGGCATAGATTCATTAATCAGCGCATCAAGCCAGGCTGCCAACTGCGCCTCTTGTTCTGGCGTCAACTCAAAAGAATTCTGAGCTATAAGTTCAATATGATTTTTTTTAGTAATAGCTTCGACTATCCACCATGCAGATTGCTCACGCAACGTGGCGTCGTGGTACACAGGCCGTAATGAAGTTTTAATGCGCCCAATGAGCGCCGTTATTTTTTTTTGTTCCATACAAAGAACAATAACAGATCGAACTACGAAAAACTACAAACGAATGTAAGATGATAAAATAACTGCATTGAACAAAGAATATTTTAACACCCATTAGGCTTCTCAAGACTTGTCGATTTTATTGAATTTCTGCAAAGTGACTAGTTGTAAGCTGCCGATAAACACACGTTTGAAAAAGCATAAGAAAACTTACACACATAGCACCGGTAATAACGTTACCTACCCATATATGCGAAGGCATCACATGACTTGCAAAAATATACCATGTTTTGTTTATTATTGAGACAGCTATACCAATAATTACCAAGCCCATAAATAGTTTCAATAGGTTACCTTTGGTTAGCTTCCAACTTGTCTTGAAAGCCTCTATAACGCTTGCATTTTTATCAAAAATGATATGCATAAAGAATTCAACTCGAAGGTATAAAAAAAATAAGAAAAAAATAAGAAAAAATGTTGACGCGAAAACGTAATCTACTCTCTCTAAATTTATAAACTCGTATGATCTAATTATTGTTGGTTCATATGCAAAGAATTCTAATTTTAAAACAAATATTGTCATGGTTATACAGAGTACCATTAAAAGAACAAATGATTTAATAAATTGCCGCCAACCCGGAACAAGTGCTTTAAAAGAAATTTGATTATTATCATGTGAATGCAAATAATAATTAATATAAATAATTGCTGGCAAACCAAATACAGCAATAGGTCGTAAAACTTTAAATAAATACAATGTTGCCAATGGCGTCTTTGATAGCGAAAAAATGTGCATAAGCAAATTGCCCACCAATAAATCAACTATAAAAATGACCGGTAACAACAACATAAAAATTTTTAATAAATTGAGATAATCAACTTTTATGATTTGAAACACATGTTTAAAAGTTTTAACTAGAGTAAAACGATTCTGCATATGATCACTCCTCGGGTATTATATTAAGATGATAATTATAGCGAGCCTATCATGGTGAATAGAGACAACGCAAGATTATCCATTAAGTAGTTGTTCTACGTATTCTTGCGCATCAAACACTTTTAATTGGTCAAGTTGTTCGCCATAGGTTATGTAAGCAATAGGAATGCCAAGCTCTTGCGTAATGGCAAACACAATGCCACCTTTACCCGTGCCATCCATTTTGGTGAGCACAATACCATCAAGATGTGTGCTTTCATGGAATAATTTTGCCTGTTCAAAGGAGTTTTGCCCAAGCATGGAATCAACAGTCAATAAGGCACACACGTTATGATGTGGCAACTGCTTGCCGATCACATTGCGAATTTTTTCTAACTCTTTCATTAAATTAGTTTTCGTTTGCAAGCGACCCGCGGTGTCGACAATTAAGGTGTCAAACTGCTCGTTTTTAAATTTTGTGCATCCGGTAAATACCACCGATGCAGGATCTTGATTTGGATTACCCACCAAGATTGCAGTATTACTACGCTCTGCCCAACGGGTCAGTTGCTCAGGAGCTGCAGCACGGAACGTGTCGGCAGCTACGAGTAATACTTTTTTACCCTGGCTACTTAAGCTATTTGCTAGCTTGCCAGCAAAGGTTGTCTTGCCGCTACCGTTAATACCCACAAGAAGGTAAACCGTAGCATGAGTTGGTGCTTTTTTTGTTTGAAGCAAGGCAAGCAATTGCTGCTCAAGAACATTTTTGAGCGTATGACCTTCTGGCAGCTTACCGCTTTGATAGGTTTGCTTGAGGTGCTCAATAATAGTACGTGTTGTTTTAACACCAGCATCTGACGCAATTAAAATTGTCTCCAACTCTTTGAGTGCCGCAGCGTCCACCGTATTACGCGCAAAAAGCGCCTGAATTTTTGTGGTGAATTGATTATAAATTTTTTGTAAGGTGTTTTTTAGAAAGCCAAACATAGGAGGAGCACCTTTCTTAAAGAAAAATTATAAGGGACATTCAACTTCCAAGGGACGAGCCATAAGCTCTGCCAGCAAATCATCTATTTTTTTTCCATTAAACATAACATGATACAATCCTTGGCAAATAGGCAACTCTAATTGCTGTGTACGAGCAAGATCGTATACCGACTGCACGGTGTTGACACCTTCAGGCGCTGTGCCAATTTCTTGCAGAATTGCCTCAAGAGTTTCACCCTTGCCAAGACGTTTGCCCAACGCAAAATTTTTACTCTGCGTGCCCGTAGCAGTCAATACTAAATCGCCAACGCCGGACAGTCCATACAGCGTCGCTTGCTTGCCGCCAAAAGCTGTAGCAAGGTGTACCATTTCATGCAGACCACGTGTTAAAAGAAATGCTTTGGCGTTCTCTTTGTATCCTGCTCCTTCAAGCATGCCAGTACCCAAGGCGAGCACATTTTTGACCGCACCACCAACTTGGGTGCCAATAAGATCGAGCGAAACATAAGGTCTAAAAAATTTTGTCGCTAGCATTTGTTGTAGCTCTAAACCAATAGCGCAATCGGAAGCGGCTATGGTTGCGCCGGTAATATCTTGATTGGCAACATCCTGGGCAAAACTGGGACCAGAAAGTACGGCCTTTTTTGTTGCAGCACCCAACACATCATCTATCATCTGGCTCACCAAAAAGTGCGTGTGCTGCTCCATGCCTTTGCTTAAAATTACCCACACTTGGTCATGCGTGCAATGAGACTTTGATTGTTCTAAAATCGTGCGTAAAAACTTAACCGGTACCGCCTCAAAAATCCACTGAGCTCCCGCAAGAGCCTCTTGCAAATCGGTTACTGGTTCAATAAGGTTACTCAATTTCACACCCGGCAAATACTGCTCGTTGCTGCCCTGTGCTTTAATAGCAGCAATAACCTGCGAATCGTGAGACCATAATTTTACGCGGTACCCATTGTGGGCTAATAGAGTAGCAACTGCTGTGCCCCAGGCGCCAGCTCCCAACAAGGTGACTGTTTTCATATGCCGTAATTCCTTTGGGTATCTTTAAAAAAAGTAACCGCTTTTTCTAGATCATTTTTAGTAATCTCTGGCCATAAACAATCAAGGAAATAACATTCCGCATAAGCTGCTTGATAGAGTAAAAAGTTGCTCAGCCGCTTTACGCCACCGGTACGTAAAATCATATCCGGTTCGGGCATACCACTGGTCCATAAATGTTGAGAAAATAGTTCGTCAGAAATTTGATCTTCTTTAAGCTCGCCTGTTTGAATCTTACGGACAATTTGTTTCACGCTGCCCATAATTTCTTGACGGGCGCCATAACAAAATAAGAAGTTAAGATTTAAGGTAGAACAATGCGCAGTGCCTTGTTCAATACGTTCGCATACGGGTCTAATTTTTTCAGGAAACAATGAACGATCACCAATAAATCTAACGCGCACACCTTTTGCTTGGTATTCTTTTAGCATGCCATCTGATTCTTCAAGCATGAGATCGAATAAAAAATTTAATTCTGTTTCGGGGCGCTTAAAATTTTCAATGGAAAAGGTATATAACGAGAGATAGGGAATATTTTTTTCTATACAAAAATCAACGACACATTTAACCGCCTGTACTCCCTGACGATGTCCCACCCAAGGCAACCAGCCTTTACGTTGAGCCCACCGACGATTGCCATCCATAATACATGCAAAGTGTTTCATTGTATTCTCCGTTATGGGCGTTTTGGAAGCACTCGTTGATTATCGCGTTAATAGCTCAGTTTTATTGATAGTCAGTGTATTAAATCTGGTATTCCATGCAGTAATACCATAACTGATTGCGTGGTACATCAACACCGTACCACTTGCAAATACAACGCGTTCAACAAAAACAACCGGAACTAAGCCATACCACACTGCCGGGGTCATAGGATCGGCATAGATCCAAATAACAGAACCTACCGCATGGGCCATAAAGGTTGCGCCCAATGACTCCGCAAACAATGATTTTTTACGAGCTAGGGTGAGCACCACCGGCACTAACCAGTAAAGACTATAAACCCACGCTTGTCCGCCAACCGGGTTGAGTATGAATAAACCCATACACGTTAAGGGGACGCCAACACGGAACAATAATGAGGAGTTTTTCCAATAAAGAGCTGCAAAAAGCCCAGGAATATGGTATGCTAAGTGTATGAATGATAGAGAACCAGTCCACAAGAACTTTAAGCCCAACCCCATTCCACAGATCGCTAGAATCCCCGTGTTGCTACTGAACGCACCAGCCAATGGTATCACCATAGATGTTGCAGAAAACAGCGCGGTATACGACCCAATAATAAAACTTACTTTAAAAAAGCTCGCTATCTTTATTAGAATGTTAAATAAGAGAACTGACAAACCGGTTTTTGACACAGTATTTGAATTATTTTTAATCATTAAATTCCCAACAAAAAGGACGGTGAAACATACCTACTAAAAATACTCCCCAAACGAGGATTAATCAACTGAAAATTTGTACAACACAAGGAGTTAACGTATGAAATACAAAGCAATAATTTTCGATATGGATGGTACCATCATTGATACCGAACATATCTGGAAACAAGCAAATCGAGTCCTCGATTAAAGAAAAATCAGCCTACGCTGACGAACTCTACGAGCAAGGCGTCTCATTCATTCAAGGGTTCCAAGAATTCCACCAAAAAGCATGTGCTCTAAATCTTAAAATGGGTGTTGCGACAAATGCAACCGACCAAACCGTATTCATCACCAATCGAGCACTCGATCTAAAAGGTTTTTTTGGTGAGCATATCTATAACATTTCCCATGTTAATAATCTGTTCAAACCCCATCCAGCCTTATATTTGCACGCAGCAAAACAACTAGGCATCGATCCATCTGAATGTATCGCAATTGAAGATTCGTCGCATGGCATTGCAGCCGCACGTGCTGCTGGTATGTTTTGTATCGGCATTAATACCGCTAAAAAACCAGAACGAATGACTGCATCGCACATCATTATTGATGAATACCACGAAATTGACCTTGAAGCATTATTAGAGCTCGTAAAGCACCAGTGAAGCGCCACAGTTTAAAAACCATTGTCTAGCGCGAAATTCTTCGTAGCCTTGGCGTAGTAGAATAACTCAAAGCTCACCAACACTGGACATCAGTCCAGTGTCATGCGGCAATCGCCCCTCGCAACCTATTCACCACAAAATATATTTTTACTCAATCACCTTGCACAACAAACACCGCTCTGCAAGTCTAGTAATAGACCTCGTTGCGTTTTGAACCGATAAACCTAACGCTTTATAAATTCGTTCCCATTCTGTGGGATTGTTCCATACCTGCCTATCATCTAAATAAAAATTTCTTATTTTAGGTAAATTCCAATCATTTTCTTGCGACCGTACAGGGCTCACAACAACTAATATAAAATCTAAAGACGGAAACTTATTTTCAATAAGATCCCTAAAAGCAATGGCTTGTTGTTTATTCATACCAAAATGTCTTATGAAAAATACTTGCTCATCGCCATTACAAAATTCATACATTCTTTTTATGCGCCTTGCGTATTTTGAAGTTATTTCGTCATAAAAATCCATATAATGAGGGCTGATTTTTCCCTGACTCACAAGAACCGCAACGTCTTCTTGAGAGCCGTCAATTGATGGTTTAATAGTCTGGGTAGTTGTTGGAAAATCATGAACGAATTGAAATCCGTAATAGTCGACTATGCCTTGCTGGTCACCTCTTATTCTTAAGCTAGATTTTTCTAAAAAGTGTGCAAAGTCATCGTTAAAAGCTTGATAAAGACCTGCAAAACTAGATACAATCCAATCAAGTGGCAGAGAGACTTGTCTTAAATTCAAACCTTTAATTGCCGCAGCCGCCGAACAGTGAGTGCCGATCGGGATGATTTTGTAAGCAAGCACAAGAGTGTTGCAACATATTAATACCGTTATTATTATTGTTTTTATCATTTTTTCATCCTATTTTATGCATCGTGAGTTTGAATTAATCATAAACAATACCGTTGCGACCACTAACGTCGGCCTCGTCTCATGCGGCGCTCGTCCCTCTCAACCACGTATGAACAAATTCTATGTATTCTGGTGGATTGTAGCTCATACACGTGTGAAAATTAAACGTATTATTTCTGCATCCTGTTTTGTCCAACACCGATTCAAGATCAATTAAAAAATAATTATTACCATCATACGAAATATTACCCGCCACCAAATCGTAATACGCCAAACCCGTACGAGCCACCGTTGCCTGTAACGAATCTAAAAATCTTTTGAAAGCATCATTTTGGTGCTTGAGACTTTTTATCGTCCCATGGCAATCTTTTAGTAAATTATTCTGTTTTTTATAACCATCGACTGCATAGGTTATATATCCTCTGCAAATCCCTTCTTTATCAAAAATTACGCAATGCAGTGGCGCAATGTCTTTATAAAAACCTTGTTTTACGCCCATCAAAAAATAGGATTTAAACCTATAATCTTTTTTCCAAACTTTAACGTATACGTTGTTTTCTTTATCGTAGTACACTTTTCTTTTTTGATTTTTTTGCACACACTTCATTTTTGAATAAGGCACATCTTCTAAATCGCATACCGCACAATGCTGACTAATTTCTCGCATGTCTGATTTAGCTTTTGTGCTATTCATGACTAAGCATTTGGATAATAAAGGAATGTTTACTTTATGCGTCCGTGACTCTGCACAAACAGGACTTAACACCGATAAAAATAATGCTGATACTATACCAATCTTTGTCATCATAACCCCCTCATAATACAACTTCCCACACTTGTTATTGGGATTGTAGCATTGGAAGCACTATGAATGATAGATTATTGATAAGAGAAATAAAAAAGGGCAAAAATCCAATGATAAAGAATCACCGAATGTTTACCCGAATTATAAAGCATCTAAATAGTTATAGTTGTGCTTGCGCCCATGCAAACGTGTCTCGCCAACGATTCAGCATTTCTTGCTTATGCAGCACGCCGAAAGCCTTAATTTTTTCTTTTAAAGTTTGGTAATCAGTTGTCTTTACTTTGTATTGCAAATCTTCCCAAGAATCAAAATAGATCATAACTTCGCTATTTTCAGGGCAATACCATTCTGAAAGCTCAAGATGATCTAATGCAAAAAATCTATACAAATGTCTTTCCGCATCATTCCTATAAAGTTCTTTTAAAAACTTTATTGAAGGGACAAAATGAGGCAACCCTAGCTGCATATTCTCAAATAACGCCAAATTGGACCATTGATAAGGAAAATGAAGAATTCCCTTAAAATCTTTTAAATCATGCGGTCCATTATATTGGCCACAATAAGTCGCTATTCCCAATTTCTTGCAGGTGCTTTGCAAATGCTGCACTTGATGGGGCTCCATGCGCAATGGAATAAATAATGTTTCTTCTTTCTTAATCTCGTGAGGAATATAACTCACTCCCTCATATCTCATGTTATTTTCTATTGAGCCACAAGGTTTAATAATAATATCACCTGTGTTAACACCTTTTGTTGATGCATAAAAATGTTCATAGGCAACATAGCCAATTACTTTCACATTTGATTGTGTTGCTGCTTTATTGAAAAGATTATAATATTCAGCATCAGGAAACTCTGAATCCCGGCTTTCCCAATCGTAATAATCAAAGCGATTACATATCCAAATTATGAGAGGATTTTTCCACCCATTTTGCAAAAAAATTCTTGCAAGTGGTGCCGTGTCTGAAGTAACAATCGCATCAAATTGATTAAAATAATCTTTATGCTTTATCCATATTTTTTCTGCCCGCTCATGACTGATGTTATATACGGCATTTCCTTTTGAATACCCATCAAATTCTGCACCTGGCTTTTCGAGAATATACCAAGAGGTGAGGTCAAGGTGTAGTTCTTGTGCAACTACTTCAAAATCTTTTACACAACCGTGATGAAAACTAAGGTGTAAAACTTTTATTGCGGTAAGCGTTGTTGGCAGTAACAAGTTAGCCAAGACAATAACAATCCCAAAAAACTTATTCATACTACCCTTTCATGATTTTTAAAATACGCTATGATATACGATTTTTAAAATGTGCTGTCAAACTTGCATGAGAACATTGACCAATTTTTTTTATGCACGATACTGTAGAGCAAAATTTAACGTCTCACAAAGGAATCGTCATGAAAATAAACAACATGTTATTAATGTTTGTTTTACCTATTCTGCTTATTCATCATGTCAGCAAAGCACATACCAACATACGCACGCTACCATTCAAAAAAGTCATTATCTGGGGCCACAAACTCCATTCTCATACCCATTCTTATATACATTATGCTTTTTATAAAACATTCAAACATCTGGGTTATGATACCTACTGGCTGGATAATACAGATGAAGTAAGCACTATAGATTTCACCAATTCACTTTTCATTACCGCTGGTCAAGTAGACCAAAAAATACCATTAAGAAATGACTGTCGCTACATACTCCACAATTGCAATCTTGAAAAATACCAGCCATTGTTCGAACAAAATCTATGCATACTACTACAGGTATATACCCACGATTGCATAAAGCGTAACGACACAAAAATAGACGATTGTATCTATATGGATATCAACAATAAAATACTCTATATGCCATGGGCTACTGATTTATTGCCTTACGAAATCGATGCCATAAAAAAACAAGTTTCTCATAGAAAAACAGAAGACTGTTTTTATTGGATAGGAAGCGTTTGGGGTGATAACGAGCAAGGCAATTATGATACATTGAATCAATTTGTTAAGGCATGCACAAAAAACAATATTAAATTTAAACAGTTTCTATTTATTAGCCCAGAAGAAAACATACAATATATGCAACAATCCTATCTGGCACCAGCCTTACAGGGGCAATGGCAATGCGAAAATGGCTACATTCCATGCCGCATATTTAAAAACATTAGCTATGGGCAAATGGGCATTACCAATTCAAAGACCGTGTACGATCTTTTTAAAGGCAAAATTGTCTACAATCAAGACGCCTTCCAACTTTTTTACGACGCCCAAGAACGATTACGCACCATGGACATTACAGAACTTTATGAGCTGATGGATTTTGTACGAGATAATCATACCTATATTAATAGAGTCCAATCATTACTCGATTTCATGAATATCATAAAACCATTTAATAACTAACCAATAACGGAGGCTCCCATGAAGTTATTAAAAAACCTTTATTTTATACTAGCACTCTGCACCTCTATGCCCGCGCTCACTGCATCTGATAAAATTTTGATTGTCACTCAGGCTTTCAATCGTCCCGACTTTATAAAGCTACAACATAAAACGTTTAGAGCATTCCTTAACGATGATTATGAATTTGTTGTCTTCAATGATGCTAACAACGTATCGATGCAGAATGAAATTCAAACCACATGCCAAGAATGTAATATTCGCTGTATCAACATTCCCCAAGCAATGCACTATCAAAGAGATAATCCCTGCGCACGCTCTGCTGATGCCGTTCAATATTCGCTGAATAACCTAGGCTTCAATCATGATGGCATTGTATTTGTTATAGATTCGGACATGTTTTTGATAAAGCCATTCAGCATCACAGAATTCCTCCAAGATAATCAATGCGATCTATATGGATGCCTTCAACAACGCGAACACGTGACCTATATCTGGAATGGCTTAGTATTCATGAATATGCGCACACTACCAAACAAAAAAAGCATAAATTTTGATTATGGTAAAGTCGAAGGTCAAGCTACCGATGTTGGCGGACACTTGCATTATTATTTAAAAAATAACCCTTCATTACGCGTTAAGCTTTATTCAAATACGCACTTATATGAATTACCCAATGATGAATCAAAACTCAGACGCTTGGGATACGATTCACTAACGATACATTTAGTATCAAAGATATACAGCGGCTCATTTGATATGGAATTACACGCGCAAGACCATTTCCTTCACTACCGAGCTGGTGGCAACTGGAATCGTAAGTCTCCAACCTACCACAGTGACAAAACAGCCCTACTACACGAATTTATTGATGCAGCGCTTATAGAATATAGTGAAAATAAATAATTTAAATTTAAAGGTAAAAATGAAAAAAATCTTATTATTGATAGCCCTCAGTTGTAACAGTTATACACAAAACACTTTTGAATGTGTGTCATATAAAACCCATGGCCATCTAGATACCATCTTCCTTCAAAACATGGTCAACACATTCAACGTTGATAATTTTTTTGAAACAGGAACTTTCGACGCCGGTACCACTATTAATGCAGTACCGTACTTTAAAACAATCGTCACCGTAGAACTTCACGATAGTCTTTTTGCAGGTTCAAAAGCAAAACTCGCTCCTTACAAAAATGTAATACCATTTCATGGACACTCTCCTGAGGCCATCAGAATATTCGCTCCACAATTACAAGGCACCATCTTGTTTTGGCTCGATGCCCACTATAGCGGTGAGGGCACTGCATTAAGCTTTAGCAATCACGAAGCTCCCGATGCTGTAACACCTATACGAGGCGAATTAGCTGCCATTAAAGCGGCAAATCTCAACGATTGTGTCATCTTAATAGACGACATTCGAGGCTTTGGCATTGAAGTTGCTGGTGTTGAATATTTAGGGTGTTGGGCATATCCGAGTGTGCAAGAATTAAAACGCGATTTACTTGCGATTAATCCTAACTTTACCGTCATGTTGTTGGGCGACATGCTCCTCGCCTATGACCAATCCAAACATCAACCACTGTTTTCTGACACAGTACAAGCCTGCACTAAGACGCGATTGTATGATGGGTACAATCTCAGCAATGAAGAACTGCTCGCAGCAGAAGAAGTTATTCAGCATGCGCCTGAAAAAGAAAAATCGTGCCTAAAAAATCTCTATAAACTTATGACTCATCACAAAGACCCCATGTTTTGGCATGATTTGTGGTATGGCCTTGTTGAACTCGGCGATGGCAATTATGCTCATGCCCACAGTGCATTTTCTAAAGTTGCCCTACGAACCCAGACCTTTAACAAAAACAGACAGTACAACCTAAAAACCATTGCCTATAATCACCGACGCATTGATACGTACCTCAATGCTTGTAAATAATGCATGTGCGTGATGATTGCTAATTTTCATTAACATTGCAAAGTTAAAAAAAAATTTCTAGAATGGGGCATCAATTTTTATTGAAATAATATTTTAAAAATGAGTAATGAGTAAGGGAGATCACCCTAATGAAGCCTATAAAATATATCCTGTTATCGTTATCAACAATTCTATTAACCAACCTAACTTTTAGTAATAACCCAACCCTTCCTGAACCGTATAAATCCATTAATGTTCTTGCCCCTGATTATTTTGAATGGTGGTTTCCATTAGCTAATAGAAAGATGCTTCAGCATTTTATCACCACCATGAAGCCAACTGTAGTGGTTGAAATTGGTTCTTGGCTTGGCGCATCTGCTATTTTTATGGCTGGGCTACTTCCTGACGAAAGCAAGTTATACGCAATTGATCATTGGCAAGGGTCTAGAGAACATTTTGATGGAAACTATAATCGATTACTAGTCAAACTGTACCACCAATTTTTATCAAATGTGATACATAGCAATGTTGCACATAAAATAGTCCCGGTAAAGACAAGTTCTCTTGATGCAGCAACATTACTCGATATTAACCCCGACCTTATTTACATTGATGGCTCCCATGACCCGGTAGACGTATACAACGACATTATGGCTTGGTATCCAAAACTCGCAGTTGGCGGGATTATGTGCGGAGACGATTATGGCTGGGGGAATGAACAAGTTGGCTATGTAAACAGTGGCGTTGACAAAGCTGCTGCTGAGCTGGGCGTTTCTGTATCGGTCATTGACGATGTATTCTGGTATTTTCCACCTAAAGTTTAATTATTCAATCATTAAGAATGAAACGGCAAAAACAATGGTCATTTTTTTATTATTTTTATTAGCAGTACCCCATGTTATTGGCGCCAACAATGAGCTTAAAACCTCTATTATTATTCCTTGTAGTTCAAGACATGCAGTGCATCTTTATGATTTACTCAAACTCTATGAAGCGCAAACAGTCTTGCCCGATGAAGTTGTCATTTCATTGTCTGATGTTCATTTAGTTGAACGCCATATCATTGACAAACTATGCCAACAACCATGGCGTTTTTGTGTGCAGCTACTCATCACGCCAGAAACGTTATTTGCAGGCCCCAATAGAAATAGAGCCTGTGAATATGCCACAGGGGATATATTAATTTGTCAGGATGCTGACGATTTGCCTCATCCGCAACGTGTGGAAATTATCACCTATTTTTTCAAAAAATATAATGTTGACCATCTCATGCATGGATTTTCATTTACAGAAAATATGGAAACTATGCTGCAGCGTTATCAAGACTTATCACACATTCCATTCGTTACATGGCAACCATTTGAAGACCTCTTTGAGAGGTTTGTCTTTCATAATGGCAACATTGCTATAAAAAAAAATATATGGGAAAAAATCAAATGGTCTTCTCTCCAAATAGGAGAAGATGCTGAATTTAATCGAGAAGTGTATGAATATACGACACGATGCATAGCTCTGGAAATACCATTATTGGTATACCGCATAGCTTTATCTGCAACAGTTATAAGATAAACTAAGAATATCTTGTAAAATACCTTCATTATTTTTATAATGCAGAGTCATTTATAAAAACTTCGTAGGAGAACAAGGGCATGAAGCGATTATTATTATCATACTTATTATTATCAACAATAACTGTTCATGCATTGGAAATTGAACCAGGTATTTTTATTCCTCCTCATATTTATGTGCATGCAGAGCAACCTCTTGATAATGCCAAAAGATATGCGAGTCTACCCTATATTACTGGCGACACTTTTCGCAGTATGGCACAATTTTTTGTTGATGAACTACGACTACCCATCAACCCTCTCGATATTAACAACGGCGACATTGTTTTTGTTAAAACAGACTTACTAGATTATTTTTTCACCGAACTTCATCCACATATTAAAAGTGATTACATCATTATTTCTCATAACAGCGATGATTCAGCGCCAGGCAATTACGCTCATATGCTTGACGACAATAAAATAATAGCCTGGTTTGGTCAAAACCCCGACACTGTAGATCATCCTAAATTCTTTCCTATTCCCATTGGCCTTGCAAATCCACATTGGCCAACCGGCAACACAACAGTGTTTGATCTGCTCATTCCACACGCTAAGAACATAGAAAAAAACACACTTTTGTATCTTAATATTTTACCAACGCACCCTGAACGCCAAGGAGTTGCGCAACTATTTTCCGACAAATCTTTTTGCTACAAAGCCTCTCGCAAAGCACTGCACGATTATGTATTGGAATTAGCTCAATCAAATTTTATACTCAGCCCTCGTGGCAACGGCCTCGATTGCCATAGAACATGGGAAGCTTTATTAATGGGTAGCTATCCCGTAGTGAGAACCTCTCCACTTGATAGTATCTATCAAGATCTTCCGGTTGTTATTGTCAATGACTGGCAAGAGGTTACCCAAGAATTTCTTAATCAGAAATACGAAGAAATGAGACTTAAAACATATAACAATGAAAAAATTTATTTTGCCTATTGGTTCAATAAAATCAAAGAGTGCCAGGATAATTACCTAAAAAAAGCAAAAGCTTCTCATCTGCCAAAAAACTTTAATCCTGATTTTCACCAAGCGATGAAATCAAAAACCTATGATGTTGCATTTGCTCATAATGACCCCTTCTGGAAAAACGCAAAAACTCTCTACGATAACTATATAGCCAATTTCAATCTAAGCGGGCAACCACGTATTCCCAAAATTATTCATCAAATTTGGGTTGGTAGCCCATTGCCAGAAAAATACAAATCCCTTATCGAAACTTGGAAAAAGAACCATCCAGACTGGGTACATATTTTATGGACCGATAAAGCATTAGACGCCTTAGGCCTCATCAACAAAAAACAATACGATGCAGCAACCAATATGGGCGAAAAATCAGACATAGCCAGATATGAATTACTCTATCGTTTTGGTGGACTTTATGTTGATACGGATTTTGAATGCTTAAAATCTTTTGATGTATTCAATCATAGTTGTAGCTTTTATACTGGCCTAGCCCCTGATAAAGAATTGGTAGTCTATGTAGCCCTCATTGGCGCAACTCCCGGACATCCCATATTAAAAAAATGCGTCGAACGCATAAGCACTATAAGGTCAAATTGCACCCATCCGGATGATATATTACAAAATACAGGGCCTTATTTCTTGACGCGCTGCATAGCAGAATGTCTTGATGTAACTGCACATGACACCGTACTATTTCCTATTTCTTATTTTTATCCTTGGCCAAACTATAGCAGTCAACAAAAATCAAGACCTGAAATTGAAAGTTGGATCAAACCTGAATCATATGGCATTCACCATTGGCACGTCTCGTGGGCGAAATGGTAACATTGTATTGCAATCATTATCTTAACTTAATTATAAAGGAAACTATGAAGCTACTTACTCTATTATTATCATGCACATTACTACTCTCATGCAGCACTCAAACATTTACCGCTGTTGCTAATACATCATTCCAATGGTTTACTATGCAACAAGAATATACAAAATTGACCAATGCACTTAATAGTCGCTCCAAAGATATAGAACAAACGTACTACCATCCTCATTGGGCACAAGCAAAAGAAAGTATACGGAAATTTTTATTGGGATCAGTAAATAATCAATTTAGTAAAAATTATGATTTATCGAATAATATGATTCGCCAAGGATTTAACCAAACACAAGCATACGAAGTTTCTTTTTTAAAGCATTGCATCAGCGAACGTACCAGAACATTGCTCAATAGTTATAAAGATATTGATTTTATAGGGACCTCTTTTGAATGTAATGATTTCAATTGCTCAACAAGTACTTTAGGGCATTTATTTTATGTCGCCAAAGTACTTGAAAAATGTCCAGCTGAAGACATCTCAACCATTGTGGAGATTGGTGGTGGCTACGGTAACTTAGCTCGTATTTTTAAAAGTATTATACCTCAAGCTACTATAATCATGGTTGATTTGCCTGAATTAATAGCATTACAAGCATTTTTCTTACGCTCTACATTACCAACAGTCAAAGTATTACTGCATACTCAAGCACCCGCGCACTATGAAGTTGGTGCAATCCATCTATTGCCAGTTCATGAAATCAAAAATATTACTGTCGATTCCGATGTATTTGTTTCAACCTTCGCTTTATCCGAATCAACCGAAGCACTACAAGAAATTGTTGCTGAGAAAAAATTCTTCGATGCCAATGTTTGTTATATTTCTGGACAACTACAAGGCTGGGGTAAACATAATTTTATTAATCAGTCACTAGTTCATAATGCCATGAGAGAATCGTATGACAAAGTTGATTGCCAACCATTCCATTTATTTACCAATGGTTTTGAAGCTTATGAGATCATAGGAACTAATAATTAATTATACTTGCTCAAACAAATAAAAGTATGATTATCTTTAACAATAAATAAGGAGATCATGAAATACATTAACTCCACGCTGTTTATAATCTTAAGCATTATAAGCTACTCAACAATCGATAGTAGCTCAGCAACACTCGACAATGGTTTAAATCCCTCTAAAAATACTTTATATTTGATGAATCCTAAAGATATCAATTGGTCATTGAAACCAGATTTTTTACAAAAACTAATCAACTGCTTCAATGTCGATGTTTTTATTGAAAGTGGCACATATGCAGGAGGCACAACCTCTAATGCATTACCTTATTTCAAAGAAATACATACCATTGAACTTGCGCCAGCATTATATGCCAACGCTGTTAAAAAATTTGAAAATACTCCCAATGCACATGTCTATGAAGGAGATTCTTCAGATGTATTACAGAAAATTCTTCCTACTATTCAAGGAAAAATACTATTTTGGCTTGACGGACATTTTAGTGAAGGAGTTACTGCCAAAGGTAAAACAAATACCCCAATCCTTGATGAACTCAAGGCGATTAAAAATAGTAACATAAAAAATGCTATTATTTTAATAGATGACATACGATGCTTTAAGCCCTTTGGATATACACCTCATAAAGACTCATTAAAAGATTATCCCTCAATCAAAGATCTTTATAAAGCAGTTTTGGATATTAATAATGATTATAACTTTGTAATATTTGGAGATATAGCTATTGCCCATTCTAAACAAGAATCGGTTATTAGTTCCCCGATAATTCAAGCATGCACCATAAGTCGCCTTTATGAAAACGATACCGATTCATTGCAACAAGTTCTTGAAGCTGAAGCTATTATTGCTCACGCATGCGGAGAAGAAGAAAAAGCATTACACGATCTATTTTATGCACAATTAGCTTTTGACTCATATAACTTAATAACTCACTATCGACTTTGGCACAGTTTACTATTAAAAGATTCTCAACACGCCGAACAAGAATTAATGAAAATTTTTGAACTTTTTCCACATGATAAACGCATACAGTGCCATATACAAAAACAAAAAAATAATAACCACCCAGCACAATTACATAGCCTTAATATATTTCAAAATACACCCGATTTTGATACCGTTGGCTATGATAACTGCACCATGGAATCAAATGGAGAACTCCCTATTATTGAATCAATGATAAAAAATGGCGATATAGTATTTGATGTGGGTGCCAACAAAGGTGAATGGAGCCAGCATGTACTTGCCTCAAAATCTAATATACGACTCTATGCATTTGAGCCAATTCCTACAATCTTCAATCAGCTTCAAAAAAATATCGCTCATGATTTTGTTGCTACGCATAATTTCGCCATCTCAAACAAAAATGGCGAAGAAATTTTTTTTTATTATAACAAAAACTCTCTTTCATCAGAATTAAGTTCTTTTTATGAACGACCAGTCGTTAATAGAATATTTAATGCCCGGCCAATTCCTATAAGAGTCAAAACTAAAACATTAGACTCCTTTTGCCAAGAACAAAGCATTGAACAGATTGATTTTTTAAAAATAGACACTGAGGGCTCAGAGCTTAATGTTCTAAAAGGATCTTCTTTAATGCTAAAAAAAGGAGCTATAAAAACCATACAATTTGAGTATGGTGGAGCTTATCTCGAAGCCAAAGCCACCTTAAAAGAGATGTTCGATCAATTAATCGCCTGCCATTATATAATTTTTAGAATTATTCCCAACGGACTAATAGCAACTGCTGAATGGTCTATAGCCTTAGAAAATTATCGTTATTCTAATTATTTAGCTGTTTATCAAAAAAACAATTAACAGTCCACTGAGCTGACAAAGTGAACTCTGCATCAATTAAAACCCATTAAATCCAAACTCTTGACCGCCGAGCACATAAAATAACATAGTGATGCTAGAGCGATATCAAAATTAATAATTTCAGGGGTTGTACATAACAATGAAGTTTTTTCAACATAAATTTCATATCACACAGTTCATAATATTACTCTTCATACAAAGCATCGAGGGAACTTCTGATGAACATTGGAAATATGGAAATATATATGCCATAGGCGACAGCAATGCAGCCTTTTGTTTTACAAATACAGAAATTGAACCACGAATGATTGATTCCAGCATCACACTTTATGAACAATCCATGCTCACCTATGCAGTCAATGCCCACACCACTCTCACTATCCCTTGCACTATGCATTGGATACAAGGGCGCACTATGCACAGAATTGGAAGGGACGGCATTGCTGACTTCAATATTAAATCATTTGGGGTTCAAGAAAACGATATAGCTATATTTCTTTTTGGCACCATAGATGTATACGGACATATTTTCAGAAACAATAATAATGATGATGATACTATCACCAAACAAATGACACATCGCGATCTTGATGAAATAATAGATACATTAACAAGCAAATACCTACAAACAATTACCGAAAACAGAAAGAATTATGATAAATTAACCGTTGTAATATTTGCTTGCCTTCCACCACTCAAACATCCCTTTTATGAAAAAAACTTTTTAGAAGTGTTTCCCAATCAACAATTTCTACCAACCCAAGTAAATATCATTAAAAAACTTAACGAGCGCTTAAGCTATTACAGCACACAAAACAATTTTTTATTATTAAACGTTAATGATTTATATCAAGATCAAGATGGACAATTACTGCTCAATCTATCAGATGGCACACACCATATTCACCCGAAACACACTCAACCTCTAAAAAACCGATTAATTTCTATGCTTATTGAGCACTCTAATTCATTCGTTCAATAAGCAATAAATCACCTCACTAAGTCTTTATGTTCAATCCCCATCCAAAAAACCAAACTCTTGACCCTAGGACACATAAAGTATCATAGTGTCTATTAGGGGATACTATTTTAAAGTACTTATTTGGGGGAAGTCATGAACAAGAAATCACTCTATATATTCAATTTTTTAGCCACACTCAGCATGTGTTGCTATGCCAGTGAGCCAAGCAATGCGGAGCTCTTTGAAGGCAAAAACATTTTGATACTTGGCGGCACGGGATATTTGGGTCGAGCAATTGCTGAAGAAGTTCTCAAATATAACCCAAAAAGCATTACCATATTTAGCCGATGCGAAGTAAAGCACTTTAACCTTTCAAAAACTCTTGATACATCAAAACTAAAAAGTACGCTTGGCGATATCAGAGACTACGACGCAGTCAACAGCGCAGCACGAGGCATGGATGTTGTCTTTCATGCAGCAGCACTCAAAAGAATGGACCTCCTAGAAAGTAATGTTCAAGAAGCTATAAAAACAGATATTGTAGCGTCAATCAATGTATTTAATGCCTGCGTAAACAATGATGTAAAAAAAGTAATTTTTATTTCTACCGACAAAGCATGCTTACCCATCAATGCCTACGGTGGTTGCAAATTTGTGAGCGAAAAAATATTTACCAACTACGACCCAACAAACATTCAAACAAAATTTGTTGTTGCTCGATTTGGCAATATCCTGCAAAGTACCGGGTCCGTCATTCCAATTTTTACTGACAAAATTAAAAATGGTGAAGATATTACCCTCACTGATAAAGATATGACACGGTTCATTGTTGATAAATCTGAAGCCGTTGAACTCATTTTTAATGCCCTACGCTACGGTGCAGGTGGCGAAATATTTGTAAAACGCCTTGCCGCTTTACGCGTCGTAGACCTTATTGATGTTTTAAAAGAAAATTTTAACGCCACTAACGTTGTCAGAACAATAGGCCTCAGACCCGGCGAAAAAATGCACGAAACGCTCATTAACTCATCGGAAATGTCTCGAGCGATTGAATACAACAACTTATTTATAGTAAAGCCTTCGATTCCAGGTGTTTTCACCTACACCGAGCAAACGATGCCGTTGTACATGAAGCTGGGCAAACGAGTTAATCAAGCGCTTATGCAAGAATATAGCTCTGACCAAGCGGTGATCTCCAAGCAAGAGCTTACCGATCTTTTTAAACGCTTGAATTTATTATAGGTTGTTTCATCCATAAAAAGGAAGTTCGATGAAAAAAATATTCCTAGCGCTATGCATTATAGCTTGTCACGCCATGCACGCCCAAGAAGCAAAGACCATCTTAATCTTTGGTGGCAAGACAGGTTACATAGGCCAAAAGCTCGTCAAAATTTTCAATGATATTGGACATAATACTCTCTGCGCTACTGCACGACTCGAAAACAGAGAAGAAGTTGTTAATGAGATCCTTGCAACAAAACCAGACCAGATTGTGAACGCCGCGGGTATTACCGGCAGACCTAACATCGATTGGTGCGAAGACCACAAACAAGAAACCATTCGAGCAAATGTACTTGGCGCTCTCAACCTTGCCGACATTGCCTACCTACACAATATTCACTGTACCTATATTGGCACCGGGTGTATTTATGAATATGACGAAAAACATCCCATGGGAAGTGGTATAGGATTTACCGAAGAAGAAACTCCTAATTTTGATGGATCTTTTTATTCCATCGGAAAAATAGCACTCGAAAAGTTTATTGCCTATTACCCGAATATTTTAAGTTTAAGAATCAAAATGCCCATATCGCTAGAATTAGATAAAGGGTTTGTTGGTAAAATAACTAAGTATAAAAAATTGGTGAATATTCCTAATTCACTCTCTAATTTAGAAGACTTACTACCCATCGTAGCAGACATGATTGTGCAACAATTTAAGGGCCTTTTTAATGTGGTTAATCCCGGAACAGCATCTCATAATGAAGTGTTAGATTTGTATAAAAAGTATATAGATCCAAGCTTTACTTACGAAAACTTTTCATTAGAAGAACAAGCTAAAATACTCAAAGCTCGCCGAGCAAATGCTGAGCTTAGTGCAGCGAAATTATTGCACTATTATCCTCATGTTCCGCACATTAAAGATTCGTTAGCGAAATTGTTTCAATCCATTGTACAGGAGATCATATGAAAATTAATATTTTAGCGCTAGTAGCTTTCTGTATTGCAAGCGCAAGTCATGTAAATTCTTTAGCACAGGTTCGCTTAGTGTTAAGCGCCGCTTTAAGCAATAATTATTATGAATTTAGAAAAGGACAATATATAGAAACCTTCGGCATCCTTGCCAATTTGGGCTATCAAAACCCTTACGTCATAGAAGCAATTAAAAAAGAAGGCCCTACATTCCTTGATGAATATACAACGAACGCTTTTTACTCATCAGCTAATATTCCAGGCCTCAGAAATTATGGTATTAATGAAGCAAGAACCATGCTTGATGGACTAACTCATTTTAACTTTGATGACGAGGATATGATTATAAAATTGACCGGACGTTACCAACCGACATCAGATAGTTTCTTAAAACTAGTTGAGCAAAACCCTGATGTTGATGCATTCGTAAAAGTCGATCAATGGGGTAATGTGTTTACCCTAGGTTTTGCTATGCGTTGTAAAAACATGAAAGAAATGTATAGCTCAATGGATTATAGTGCCATGGAACACCATATGATTAATGTTGAAACTGAAGTTGGCAACTATGTTAGAAGAAAACAAACAGAAGGCACCTTAAAAATTATGTACGTTAACAAATTAGACCTCAAGGCAAATCTCTATGGAAGCAGTTCAGGCATTAATCACAACGAATTTGCAAGTTGGTAAGATTATCATTGACTGTATATTTAAACGAGGATGCGAGATATGAACCAAAACTTTAAGTTAATAATTGCAAGCAGTTTTTTCTTTATACACGTTATAGCCAATAGTAATGATCCTATGAACAGTTCATATCTCCTCAATGCTCTTGCTCAATTAGAACAAGGACAAAATATCATTTTTACAAAATATGGTGATGGTGAATATAATTGCATGATAGGTATAAAGGGCGAAAATTGTGATTTCGATAAATACCATGCGTGGCTAGGAGCAGCCCTAAAGAAAGCTCTTATAAGCCTGTCCAAAAAAAACAATACTTATATAGGCAGGTGGTGGCATCCATCCGTACCTAATTTTTGTAATAAATTAGCAGCTCAACACAACACAACCATTCCCTGGGCATGGTACCATTTGTTTATGAATGACGATGAATTTTTACAATTCGATTATATGTATAAGTTTGTACGTTTCATAGTAAAAACCGACAGAAAGAAAATCTTACTTTGTAATGGTTCAAACAGCAGATTAAAAGACTTTTTTAAAGCTGATGTCTATATTGAACTACCATCACAAAATTGGTCATTTCAGTATAATCAATGGAAAAATACTCTTGAGCCGCACTTAGAGCAAAATGCAATTGTTTTAATCGGTGGAGGACTATGTAGCAAAGTTTTAATCGATGATATTACCAATAATTACAACCTCACCTGTATTGACATAGGTTCCTCATTTGATTTACTGGGTAGAAAAAAAAATACACGCGGATGGAAACATACCTATGAAGATGAAATAAGATATTACAAAGATTTTATACCTTCCTCATGGTTGTAACTTCAGTATAATTTAAACTGGTCGAACACACATAATAAGTTCGACCAGTGCCTCTTTGATTGGCGTATTCTGGTGTTGATTCACATGGACAATGCCATCGCTTAGAGACTCATTTAAGGCACCATTTTCAAGAGCATACATCGAATAAATATCAAGAAAATAGATTCCATGCAACTGAGAGTAGGACTTTAAACGCTCATTTACAGCTCTCGTTATAGCAACTCTATCCTGCAGAGATCCATATATTGGATATTCATAACTAAAACCTTTATCACAAGGCGGCAAGACTGAAACAATAACACACGTCACATTCGTATAATTATTCTTGTTCGCTTGAATGGTTCCAATATATGCAGAGACCAAAGAATCTATTATTTCTTCGGTACTTCTGCCTTGTTTATCCCGCTGTCTACCAATATGATAACGCACGTCGATCTCTCCAAAGGTAAAAACTGCAACATCATTCTCGCAGACCCCTAAAGCTCTTATATCTAATCCCCGCAATCCATCTCTGCCAACACGAAACATGGTCCTACTGACAAAAGAGTTGATATGAAATGGCATGCGATAGGTAAAACTATCCTTTGAATATTCAAAAACAAAATTTACATTGGTGGGACACGCCGGAACGGTATTATTAAAACAAAAACATGCGTGGCTATCACCAATAATATACATATCAAAACCATATAAACCATGAGAAATGAGGCCCAATAGCATTATTAATAAAATACGTAACATATTTTTACCTCTCCATCCTGACGCTATAGAAAAACTCTTGCTATTGAACAGCTTATTACCATACATTCTACCTTAGATTATATAGATCATTCGATACAAGAAAACGGGAAACAAAATGTTAAAAAATAGCTATAGACTAACATTATTGGTTTTATTTTTTTTCATTTCATTTGGCATGTTAGCTGACATTAAAACCGGTCAAAATGGGAAAACTGACTTAATTATCTTTTCTTATAATCGTCCCTTACAGCTCCATGCTCTACTGGAATCATTAACAATATTTGTATCTAATCTCAATGAAATATATGTCCTCTATCGCGTAAACAACGAACAATTTGACCATGCTTACGAAGAAATAAAAGCTATTTTTCCACGCATTAACTTTGTTAAGCAAGGCAATAACCCTCGCAATGATTTTAAACCATTACTGTTGCAATGTTTTTTTGCCTCGCCTGCAGCCTATATTCTCTTTGCAGTGGACGATGATATTGTTAAAGATTATGTAGATATGAGGACATGTACAGAAGCACTAGAAGCAACAAACGCATATTGTTTCTTTTTGAGACTCGGCAAAAATATTGTAAAACAATATGGTCAAAATATTTCATTAACATTACCTCCTTGCGTCGAAGTAAAAAAAAATATTTTTAACTATTACATCAAAAATGGCATCGGTGATTGGCGCTACCCCAATAATGTCGATATGACCGTATATAAAAAAAGCACCGTAGCGCCATTCTTTCAGAATGCTAACTACCATTCTCCCAACACCTTAGAAGCAATGTGGGCAGCTCAACAAAATTTAAACACTTATGGATTATTTTTTGAAACTTCAAAAATGTTTGCTCTACCAATAAATATTATTCAAGAAGATTGGTACACGACTCATGAAAACAGCTTCACTGCCCAAGAATTACTACACCTATGGCAAGACGGCTATGCCATGAATCTCGCGCCATTCCATAACCTTAATAATCCATGCGCATTTGTAGCCATCCCGCCAACATTTATCAAAAGATAAAAATACGTAAAAAAAGGCCCGCTGAGCACATACATTTTGCTCAGCGGGCCTTTTCAATTCAACAAAATTAGAACGATATATCAATGTTTTCTAAACACCATAATCCAAGACTTTTATCATCATATATTCCACCCTGCT
>JAPLIR010000011.1:56201-73347 GCA_026389015.1 Candidatus Dependentiae bacterium
CAGTACAATGCTCATTGATAATAAGCTCAGGAGTTGGGAAGTTAAAAGGAGCTTTTTGTAAATCTATAGGGCGCCAACCGTAAATAGATGATATTTGATAGTTTACGTCTCGATTTCTACCCACAAATGTCGTTGTTAACACATATTTTGCGCCAGAACGTTTAAAGTTTTTTATTGCTTTAATAATATCTTCTACGCTCAAATGCACTAATAAATCTCGACAAAAAATAAGATCCACGTGCGGCAGCTCATCTTGCGTTACATCTAATTGCATGAAGGTGCGGTTTTCATCTTTATAACGCTTATTGTTTTCTTCAATCATTGGTTTGACAAGATCCGCGCCAATGTACACCACGCCATCCAAATCAACATGCTTCATCCAGTTAAAATCTCCGCATGGAATATCCAGCACACTGCGTACATTAAAGGTCTTAACAACCTTTGCTACGCCGTCACGAATCGTTTTGGTTTGCTCTAGTGTTGAACCTGGTCCTGATGCTGATTCATTAACGCCCCAGTAATTATTTATGGCTTTGTTATAAACATCAGTACAAGCATTTTCCAAGTGAGCATCAAGCCCACTAAGCTGCGAAAAAAACAAGCATGAAAACAACATTCCTAAATACACCATCATTGATCTCCTTAATTTTAATAAATACTACAATACAACAGGATGATATAATAGTTCACCCATGTTTCTCGTCAATATAATTTAATTTAAGCTCCTGTAGCATTTTGTACAATAGTAAGTAGTAACTGAGCTGACACCTCATCAGACATATTTTTTGAAACCCAATCTCGAGGAGAAAACTGCTCTAATTGTGTTCGTATTGCGCTCAGAGTTTCTTCAAATTCTGTCATATTTTTCCAGCTTATTCCTACAGATTTATTTAAATAAGGTGCAGCTGAAATTGGCCAAAATAACTTATTACAAACAACAAAAGGTTCTTGTGGATCCCAAACTAGCGTTGGTATATCCATAGACCATGCTTCAGCCAATGCTATGCCTTGGGATTCAGATCTACTAATAAAAACTGCAAAATCTACCTCAGTTAAAACTTGTTTATACTGCTCCTTGCTATACGAACCATACCGTATGCGCATTGGATTAAAGTTGCATCTCCTCAACGTGTCTTCTACCTGCTGACAAAAGCCTTCACTTTCTGTCTTCCAATAAACAAGAACGTTGTTTGTTTTTTCAACATGCCTAGAATTCATTGGCTGCCAATAATCAACATCAACACCCACATACCAAATTTTCAATCGATTTTCTAACGAAGGTTCATCTTCAATATAACCTTTATAGGTCCATTCAGAATTAACGATATACGTATCAATCTCCGGGCTTGCTAGGACTCTATTAAATTCATTAGAACGGACCATAATGCATGGCCCTGCCAATAATTTTTTTATTTTTTTAGCTCGTTTTAAATCAATTGCTTGATAAAGAGCATTGATATCAGATAACACATACACTGTCTCGGTAACATCTTCAATTCTGCGAGGATTATACTTAAACGGCACGCCAATTTTATGCAAACCCTCTAGTAAACTCCTCGTCACCGCATAATGTCCGGTATAGCCCGATTTTCCATCGCCAATTGATTGTGTCAAAATGGTCAAAATACTACCATTTGATAGATTGTTTGAAAAAGAATACATAGGCAATAGCCATACCACTAGAGCAAAAAAAATGTGCTTCATACGTGTCCTTTGTATGATCAAACTATAGAAAAACAATATTATATACATGATGCATAAACATCGCCCCACAATAATGCATCACCTTCAATCATTGTTTCTAATTTTTTCATTAATACCTCCGCTGATACCCATTGCTTTAAAGCAAACGAATGCCCTTCTCCCAGAGATACATTAAAATGCTGATATCCCAAAGCTATTAAATAATCAACGCATTTTTGTGTATTTTTTATGGTCTCACTCGCAAATTCGAATGATATATAAGAAATAGGTTGCGTTAATCCCTTTAAAACTTCAAATTCAAAATTTTCTACATCAATTTTACAAAAATTAGGCTTGCCATACTTTGCTATCATATGATCGAGCGTGGAAACAGCAATAATTATTTTTTTGTCCCACGTATATCCCTGTTCGACAAATCTTCCTTCTTGCGTCCAGCTTTGAGAACAGGTTGAAATAGTATTGGCTTGCAGACATTGGAACAACTCCAGATAACCGTCCTTATCAGCTAATCCTATCTGCTCTATAATAACATTGTCGTTATTTTTATATTTTGAATTCAATATCGCAATACACTCTGGCTGCGGTTCAAAGCAAACCACTCTAGCACCACAAGCCAAATAAACTTCCGTTTTTTTTCCAACATTTGCACCAACATCAAATACCACATCACCATTTTTTATAAAACTTTTTAGAAATGTAGATTCCACCGAGCCCATTAATAGGCTACTCGTTAAATTGGTAAGCATAAATACACTCACTATATATTTCTTCATCAATGCTCCTTAATGCATTATTTTTTATAAATTGTATCAACACTTTATACGCAAAAAAAATTTGATCAATTATTTTTAATGTTATACGTTGCATCTGTTATAAATTAACTAAAAAAAGGAACCCCATGAGTCTTCTACATAACATTACAGTCCTATCTGTTATTTTATTCAATATACCCTTAGTACATACAACAAATACATTATGCATAACAAACAACCTTGCTATATTCCATAACGCACCCGAACTTGACACCGTCGGTTATGACAACTGTAATATGGCATCAAATGGCGAACTAGCCATTATTAAATCAATACTGCAAAATGGCTCTACTGTCTTTGATGTAGGAGCAAATAAGGGTGAATGGAGCCAACATTTACTTGCCTCAAAATCTAATATACAACTCCATGCCTTTGAACCAATTCCTACGATTTTCCACCTGCTTAAAAAAAATATTGCACGTGATTCTGTTACTACGCATAATCTGGCAATTTCTGATGAAGACGGTGAAAATGATTTTTTTTACTATGACAAAAATTCCGATGCATCTGAAGTAAGTTCCTTTTACCACCGACCAATCGTCGATTCAATATTAAACACCAAACCCATCACCATCAAAGTCACAACCAAGACATTAGATTCCTTCTGCCACGCGCAGAACATACAACACATTGATTTTTTAAAGATTGATACTGAAGGCTCAGAACTCAATGTTCTAAAAGGAGCCTCTTCTCTACTGCACAATGGATCTATAAAGATCATGCAATTTGAATACGGTGGCACCTATCTTGATGCTGCCATTACTCTTAAAGAGGTTTATGATCTATTAACAAACAATAATTATGCTGTATTCAGAATCATTCCTCAGGGTCTTGTAGAAATCACGCAATGGTCTCCAACATTGGAAAATTATCGTTATTCAAATTATTTAGCTCTCTATCAAGGAAAATAATGAAGCAAGCATCTCTTATTCTAATAGCTTTAATCTCTTGCATCAGCACCTCCCCTGCAACTATACAAGCAGCATTAACCTTAGACTCATCATTAGAAACTCTTTCTCAACTCAGCAATGCCAACATTTGGCACAGCGAAATTCCTTTGCGATTACACTTAGGATGCGGTGAAAACCGTTTTTCTGGTTACGTCAATATTGACTATCCACCATCGGAGCACACCGTACAGAAAACCCAAGCTGCTGACGTATATGCCAATCTTATGACATTATCTATGCCACAAAACAGTGTTGATGAAATACGCTCGCACCATGTCTTTGAACATTTTGATCGTCAAAATGCATTAGCTCTTTTGTGCAAATGGTACAACTGGTTAAAAGTAGATGGCACATTAGTCATCGAAACACCTGATTTTGACGCGAGTATCAAAATGCTCACCTCTTCTACATATTCCTATGAACAAAAACAAAGTGTTTTACGCCACGTTTTTGGTTCGCACGAAGCGTATTGGGCAGTGCACTGGGATGGTTGGTATAGAGAAAAATTCAAGAAAATTTTAAGCACGTTGGGATTTGAAAACATCACCTTTGAACTTACTCAATGGCAATTAACACGCAATATTATCGTACGAGCAACCAAAAAAGTGAATAGAGATTTTCAGGACGTTGCATCAAAAGCAAAATATATATTACGCGATAGCATGGTTGACACATCATCAAGCGAAGAAAACATGTGGCGTATTTGGTGCCAACTATTTGATAACGCACTCAACCAATAACTATACTTTTATAGGATCATGCACGATATTGTGCATGATCCTTATTTAATGCCACAAGCCTTTGTGTGAAAGGCAGAACTTTACCTTGCCATAGGTTGAATTAATTTTTATCAAATATTTCCTAAAAACTATTTACCATATTGCTTAAGGAAATTCCTCTATGAACATTAATAAACTATTGCTTGTTACGCTATTTTTTTGTATGAGCGTTACGACATGGTGCCGACAGAATACTATTTATCTCGATTGGTTTGGTGATTCATTACGTAACGATAAACTTTTTAACCTTGTTGGCGGTGGAGAAGAATGGCAGCTTCTCAGAAACATTTTAAGAAAACATGAATATGATATTACTACCTATCGTTATGCAGCGGACAAGGATGCATCAAAACTGTATTGTGGCACGCACTTTGACATACCCAATAACTTAGATAAGCTGCTTAAAACATACGGCAAAGATAAATTAGCCGTTTTTTTATGGGAGCCACCAAGCGTCAAGCCTCAAAACTTTGATAGATCTCGTCATAAAAATATTAAACTGGTTTTTACTTGGGCCGATGATCTTATCGACAATAAAAAATATTTTAAGTTCTTTTATCCTCAACCGCATGCCGTCAATGTAAAAAAAATAGCGTATGAAGATAAAAAGTTTTGTTGTACAATGGTAGGATGCAAGAAATCGAATCATCCAGAAGAATTGTATTCTGAACGGCTTAAAACAATTCTGTTTTTTGAAAACAAATCGCCACACCTTTTTGATTTATACGGGCCAGGTTGGAAGGGCAGCAAATTTAGCTGTTATAAAGGGGTGGCAGAGGAAAAGTTTCAAACATTGGCACGCTATAAATTTTGTATCTGTTATGAAAACATCAAAAATATTACTGGATACGTCTCTGAAAAAATTCACCACTGCTTGCTTACTGGATGCGTCCCCGTATATTGGGGTGCTTCAAATATCACTGATTATATACCTGCAGAATGCTTTATAGATAGAAGAAAATTTGCGTCAAATCAAGAACTATTTGAGTTTTTAACAACAATTACACCACAAAGATATCAAGAATATCTTGATGCTGCGCAAAAATATTTAGAAAGTCCCCAGCAGATGTTGTTTTCTAATTTGTATTTTGCCGATTGCCTCTTAAAGGGATTTATTAAAAATTATACGCGTTCTGATTTTTTTGATAGCACTGATATTGATTTACTTGAACAAATAGACCACATGCAACAGAAAATTATTATAAAAAGTCGAATCGTAAAAAGCTCATAGTCGGTATTAACAAAAATTAACCCCCATTAAACCCATCAATAACAAATTATCTACGATATTGTGCATGATCCTTATTTAATGCCACAAGCCTTTGCGTAAAAGGCAAAATCTTACCTTGCCAATAGCAATAAGAAGGCGATAACGTTACTGTTGGTTTGTTCGTTGCAAAATATCTGTTCAAATGACTTTCGTCATGCCAGATGGCAATGACACCGCGGTCGAGGTCGGTATGAATGTTTTTAGTTATTTCGTTTGCCATTGCTAGATAGTTTGCTGTTTTGCCACCATTGAATCCACCAGCAAAATAATGAGTCCCTTGGTTGCTTGGAATACATGCTGTTGAACGTAAGTTTGTCTCGTAGGTGCCACGAGATCCAACATAGCCAGGATGGAGCGTGCCAACTAAATCACCTAAAATTTCATCGCCTACGGTATCGACAAATAACATATCGGCATCACACGCAAACAGATAATCCATATCTTTAAATGCATCTGCATGGCTTGCATAAATCTCAAAGCGCATCATCGTGTCATACGGCCAGCCTAAACGTTTTTGAAAAATGCTCACCACATTATCGGCCTGCGGCGCCTGGCCATCAGTAAAAATGAAGTAAGTCACGTTATGGTTGCGACAAAAATGTTTATTTGCTGATTCTAGAAGAGGCTGTACAAATTCAATATATCTGCCAGTCGCGGTTACCACAAGGCCAATATTAAGTGCTTGCGCATTAAAATATATACCAGCGATAACAGCCAATAAAGCTATTGCAAACGTATATGTTATCTTTTTTAATTGTAGCATTAATTAAGCTCCTTGCTCTCTGATTGGACTCTTTGCCTTATTGTAGCGCGGTTTTGCGCGAAGCATAAGATCAAGCTGACGTTGCATCGACTTTGAAATCTTATGATCGTTTAACGCATTGCCGCCGTTGTAAGCATAGAGCACTTCCGGAATAAATCTGAAATGATCTCGTGCCATTTCAATCATAGGAAACATTGCCGCAATGTCAGCATCCATTTTCAAAAATTCGCCTTGATACATTAAATCTTCTTTTTTTATTTGCTTAAATAAGCCTGCGTAGAAAGTACGCATGTGTGAAGGAATATGTTCAAAATCGCGAAATGCATTACGTTCAATAACATGGCGTGGCATTGGGCAACAAAAACCATGGCATCCTGATGGAAATTCAACAAATTGTCCATAGGTAAGCCATATACTGTTGTCAGCATAAACATTATTCAGATAATTAAAAACACCTTGACGTGCAACGCAATCATCGCCATCAACAATGACTATAATGTCGCGATCATCGCATGTGGTAATTGCATTATAATGGTTAGCCATTGCGCCACAATGTTTTTTATTTTTAACCAGCGTGACACGATGTTCTTGGCCATTTTCTTTGATGTATTGCTCAACTAAATCACCGGTACCATCGGGCGAACAATCATCAATATAAATAACGCGATAATTAGTGTAGTTTTGTGCAAAAATAGAATCTAAGTTCGCTTGGTACCAATCTTTATTATTATAGCTTGCCGTAATAACCACAATGCGACGCTCACCGTTTTGGTCGGGCTCATTACAAAATGCTTCTGCTGCGTGGGTTACTGGGGCCATGGCAACCAATACAAAAAGGGCAGCTCTTATTAAACGTTTATTCATTTTTTATTCCTTATTATGTATTAAAAAAGATTTTCAAGAGGATCATATTTTTGTTTTGTTCGAATAAATGTATTTAACGCAGATTGCAAAGTCCTATCCACTCGATGGTCATTGAGGGGATTGTTGTCGTTGTAAATATAAAGAATGCCAGGTATGAATCCTACATGGTCTTCTGATGCCATTTCAACCATAGGAAGCATGATTGCCATGTCCCATGTCATTTGAAAAAAATCACCCTCATACATTAAATCTTCACGCTTAATTTTTTTAAAAAGTTTTGCATAAAAAGTATGGAGATGCGATGGAGAAAAACCTCGATCGCCTTTTTTATCTTTTTCATAAGGATAATTCCACCCTATTTCCGCTTGAGGCCATCGAATGAATTGACTATACATAAGCCAAACATCAGGATTAGCATAAGAGTTATTAATTGCTGGAAATGCCTTTCTTTCAACCAATCTATCATCGCCATCAAGCTGCACAATGATGTCCCCATCATTACATTGATGAATCATGGCATAGTAATTTGCAAGAGCACCAACACGCTTTGTGTTGCATATCAATGTTACACGGTCTTGCTGCTGCTTTTCTTCTATATAGTGTTTGACCAGCTCACCAGTCCCATCGGTGGAACAATCATCTACATACACAACATGATAGTTTTTATAATTTTGAGAAAAAACAGAATCTAAATTTCCTTTATACCACTCCTTATTATTGTAGCTGGCTATCACGACCACGATGTGTCGTTCTCCATGTGCATCCGGTTGATTGTAGAAGACCTCAGCTCCATACATTATTGATGTCGCAGCAACCAATACAACAAAAACAGAAATTATTAAAGATCTGCTCATTATTACTCCTTCACTGGTTAAAAAAGGGTTTCGAGAGCATCGTATTTTTCTTTTGTTCGAATAAATTTATCTAACGTAGATTGCAATGTTTTATCGACGCGATGATCGTTAATTGGATTATCGTCGTTGTAAATGTAGAGCACCTCAGGCATAAAGCCTACATGTTCTTCTGATGCCATTTCCACCATTGGAAGCATAATCGCCATATCCCATGTCATTTGAAAGAAATCTCCTTCATACATTAAATCTTCACGTTTAATTTTTTTAAAAAGTTTTGCATAAAATGTATGGAGATGTGAAGGAGATAAGCCGCGATTGCCTTTTGTGTCTTTTACATGAGGCTTATTCCACCCTATGAGCATCTTTGGCCATCGAGTAAACTGGCTATAAGCAAGCCACGTACTACTATCTGCATACGCTTTGTTTACTGTTGCCAAAACGGTTTCATCCGCCAACCTATCATCACCGTCAAGCTGCACAATAATATCTCCATCATTGCACATATGAATGATGTTATAATAATTTGCAAGAGCACCAATACGATTTTTATTGCATATCAATGTTACACGGTCTTGCTGCTGTTTTTCTTCTATATAGTGTTTGACCAATTCGCCTGTACCATCGGCGGAACAATCATCTACGTAAACCACGTGATAATTTTTATAGCTTTGAGAGAAAACAGAATCTAAATTTCCTTGATACCAATCCTTATTATTGTAGCTTGCTATTACAATAACCATATGCCGTTCGCCATCTTTATTTGGCAGTGCAGGCCCAGTATAAGTATCATCAAAGAATTTCAACCGTGGTGACAAAGGAGCTCTCGTTTGATTTACTCCTACAACAGAAGTATTTGCTTGCGCTTCATCTCCGATTTTTTGAGTGTCAGATTGCACTCCTCTATAACAAACTATTGCCAGCGCTAATAACACTAAAGCTTGGTACATAGTGATTCCTTTCTATATTTATCGCGTAATAAACGTCGGTTCATACGCCATATGCGGCGCTTTGTTTTTTATTTGATACAGTGGTTGAATATCAATTTTTTTGCCTTCATTAAACACCGTAAGCATTTCTTGAGGAGTCATAAAATTCATGTTTTTGTTATGCCATTCAGCTTGCACAATATTCAACGGTAGATTAACCATTTTGGCATTCATATAGCATAGGCCAATTTGTGTTGCAACAACCTGTTGCCCATGAGCTGCCCAGGTGCCTTCAAGAGAATTGGGTGCTCGATAGTTCAACGATCTAAAAAGCGGTTCTATCGTTTTTTTACGAAATAGCGTTAAATCAACTGTGTTGGGATAACCCCAATCGCCACGACCATCCTTAAAATTCCAAGCAAGCACATTGGGTTGCACTTCAACACGCGTTGGCAAACCATATGCGTGACCTTCTGTGTAACATTCGGTAATGTTGTTGCCAAGCCGTAAATAAAAACCATACGCTTGGTACTGCTCCATAAGCTCAACGCATTCATCAAGATCAACATAATCGGTCATAACATCATCATCAACCGCAAAAATAATATACGCACTCGGGGAATCGAATACCGCTTGCAACGTCAATGGCTTAAAGTCTGCTTGCGGAGCACTGCCCTGCGCAATATAGGTAGCATTACTAAAACGGTTCTGTACTTCATTATACGCATCATTCATCTGCTCAGAGCTCGCGCGATAGATTATGTGTGTGGTGCCAAGACCATAGACATACTGTTCAATCGATTCCAATAATGCAAAGAGCTGCAATGGGCGATCGTAAGAAAAAATAACAAGATCAACATTGTGGGATACTGTACTAATAACATTACTTACAATGAGCAATGTTATAATAAAAAATTTCTTATGAATATTCACGATGATTTCCTTTTTTTGCTTTATTACTTATCACGTTATTTTTTCAGTCCATTACGATAGTCCATTGGCTGTTGATAGTCAACAACGGGCGCCGTCGTTGATAACGCCCACTTATTAAGCAAGCCTTTTTATATCCAATGATGCGGTAGTGGGAACAATACCACCAGTAGGAGTTGGCGTACCTTGAAGAGTAAATGGTGTCGAAGTTGGTGAGGCATTTATAAGTCCAATATTAGTCCCTGCAGGCAACACTCGTATCGCATGTCCCGTTACTTCAGTGGTACTTGAGGAAAATGTTTCATAAATTACCCCAGCTGTGAAATCTATAATGCCAACATCTAAAGGACCTGCCGTAGCAGTCACTGTAAAAAAGATCTCATATGTTCCTGTAGCAACAATACCTATAAAGAAATTTCCTGCGGTAAACGTAAACCCTGAGGTGATAACATTTATGGTATCAAAAGTTGGATTAGCAGGAAATCCAACCACCTGCGCCGTAGTACTCACATAGGCAACAGAAACATACTGTGTAATTGCACTACTTGCACCCGTTGCTCCAGTCAAACCAGTAGCTCCGATAATTCCTCCGGTTGCTCCCGTCGCTCCTGTCGATCCGGTTGCTCCTGTGACTCCCGTACAACAAGGTCCTGTTGCGCCCGTTGCACCGGTAATACTCAATCCTGTAGCACCCGTTGCCCCGGTAATGCCCGTGGTTCCGGTTGTTCCGGTTGTGCCGGTAATGCCCGTAATGCCCGTGAGGCCAGTGATGCCCGTGGTGCCGGTAGTTCCTGTCGAACCTGTAGTTCCTGTAATGCCTGTTGTTCCCGTTATTCCCGTTGTGCCAATAATGCCCGTTACGCCAATAGTAGTTGCTCCTGTAGCACCGGTAGATCCGGTTATGCCAGTCGTTCCGGTTTTTCCGGTGATGCCGGTTGCACCGGTAGCGCCTGTTGCACCGGTGCAACATGGGCCTGTAGCACCAGTAATGCCGGTGATGCCCATTATTCCTGTAGTGCCGGTTAACCCTGTGATGCCGGTTATACTGGTAGCACCCGTTGCACCGGTGTCACCTGTTGGGCCGGTTTCGCCTCGCATACCTGTTGCACCAGTACTACTTGGGAGTCCTGGAGGACCGGTGGGTCCTGTGTCACCTTTGCTGCCTGTCGCACCGGTTGCTCCCGTTGCGCCGGTGGCGCCAGTAGGCCCCGTGTTTCCCGTTGCACCCATAACTCCTGTCATGCCAGTATTGCCCGTTGCACCGGTAGTGCCGGTTATACCCGTCGAGCCCGTAGCGCCTGTCGCACCAGTTGTTCCCGTAATTCCTTGAACACCCGTTGCCCCTGTTGCACCAGTAATCCCGGTTGTGCCAGTAGTGCCAATGGTATTAATGATATTAATACCACCAACAAATATTGCGCCAGCGTTGGTAGTGCAGGTAATGGCAAGATTACAAAACTTCACGAGAATACATGCCCTCGTGACGGCATCATCTTGAGTCGTTTGCATAGTTAGAATATCAAAATCTTGTTCATAATTTTCATTGTAAGCGTGTGCACCAATACCCTGCAATAATAACGGTATCAGTATGAGATAGGTACGATAGAGAGCATTCATATATTTTTCCTTTTTTTTCATTAAGCGCCTATTAAGCAATTCTTTTAATCTCTAATGATGCAGTAACCGTTGTAACTCCACCGGTAGTCGTACCCTGAAGGGTAAAAGGAGCTGCACCGAAATTAGCTAATTGAAAAACAAATGAACCACCACCAGGGAGCGATCTAATCGTGTGACCAACAACCTCAGTTGCAGTGGTGGTAAATGCTGCCAAAATACCAATACCATTATAATTCATAACAACTATCACAGGACCTGCGGTAGGCGTAACAGTGAAGGTAATCTCATAAACTCCTGTTACAAAACCAGTTATAGAACCGTCTGGCGGACTAAACGTAAATCCTGACGTAATAGCGTCAACCATGTTAAAGATTATTGTAGTATTTGGTGTCACCACTTGCGGCGTAGTACTTTCATATTTAACGTAAATATAATCTAAAAATGGACCTGCACCCGTCGCACCTGTTGGGCCTGTTGCTCCGGTTATGCCGGTGGCTCCCGTTGCTCCAGTAGGTCCTGTAGCACCTGTTGCACCAATAGCGCCCGTACAACATGGCCCCGTTGCTCCGGTTACTCCCGTTGTTGTCGATCCTGTCGCGCCCGTTATTCCTGTTGTGCCAGTAATACCCGTTCTTCCCGTTGTGCCCGTTGTGCCAGTAATTCCCGTCGTACCGGTAGCTCCCGTTGTGCCAATAATTCCCGTCATGCCGGTCGAACCAGTAGATCCTGTAATTCCCGTAGTTCCGGTTGATCCTGTTGCACCGGTGATGCTTAATCCAGTAGTACCAGTATTACCGGTAATACCTGTCGATCCGGTTGTTCCCGTAATGCCCGTTGTGCCGGTTCGACCCGTTGGTCCTGTGCAGCAAGGGGCAGTTGCTCCCGTTGTGCCTGTTGAGCCAGTCGTGCCAGTTTCTCCTGTCGTTCCTGTAGCGCCAGTAATGTTTGCACCAGTAGGACCAGTGTTGCCGATTGGGCCAGTGTTACCAGTAGCTCCCGTTGGACCTGGTACCGTTGCAGTACCTGCAGGTCCTTGAGGGCCCGTATTTCCTTGGTCACCCGTTGCACCGGCTGCACCCATCACTGCAGTTGCGCCCGTAGCTCCAGTTTCCGCAAAACCTGTTGCACCAGTCACACTCAAACCGGTAGGACCAGTAGCGCCGGTAATTCCCGTAACGCCCGTCGTGCCCGTGATGCCCGTTGCACCAGTAATGCCACGAAGTCCCGTCGCACCTCTAACGCCCGTAGCGCCGGTTATTCCTGTTGGGCCCGTGCCGCCAACAATATTTGAAATATCAACGCCATTCAGTAGTAATGAGCCGGTATTCAAGGTGCAGGTGACACAGAGATTACAAAAAGTTATAAGCTTACATGCTCGCGCGCTAGCAGTATCTTCACAGGTTTTCATTAAAAGCAGAGCTGGATCTTGTTCAAAGTTTTCGTTATATGATTGCGCACCAAGATTCAATGGCACGAGCATCATGAGCATGAGATAGTAACGATACAACATTTAATCTTCCTTTTTTCATTAAGCGAGTCTTATTATTTCTAATGATGCAACCGTAGTTAGAGCACCGGATGTACCGCCGACAGGGGTAAATGTACTTTGAAGTGTTATAGAAGCCGAAGCGTCTGAAATGTTAATTAATGAAACATACTCTCCAGCAATGAGTGACCTAATAGTATGTCCAAAGACTTCACTGGAAGAAGAAGAGAATGTCTCAACAGTTCCCACTGAACTCCTATAAATGCCCATTCTGACAGGGCCTGCTGTTGCGGTCAATGTAGCGTTAATTTCATAGATTCCTGATGCAAGAACAAACAATGAAACCGATGGCGCAGTAAAACTAAATCCAGAAGTAATTGGACCAGCTGTGTTAAAACTTACATTCACACCAAAACCCACTACCTGCGCTGTAGTGCTTTCGTATTTAACATAGGCATAATCTAAAATCGCGGCTCCTGTAGCTCCCGTTGCGCCGGTTAAACCTGTTATTCCGGCCGTTCCCGTTGCGCCCGTTGCGCCTGTTCTTCCTGTAGGCCCCGTACAACATGGCGCGGTTGCCCCCGTAGGACCAGTGATAGCAAATCCTGTAGCACCTGTTGCGCCAGTAGTGCCCATGGTTCCTGTGGTACCGGTTATACCGGTAGATCCTGTTATTCCTGTAATGCCTGTAATGCCGGTGGTTCCCGTAATGCCGGTAGTTCCTGTGATGCCGGTTATGCCTGTCGTTCCCGTTATTCCTGTCGTTCCCGTTGCACCGGTGATATTTGCTCCTGTAGTTCCCGTAGACCCAGTGGTGCCAGTAATGCCTGTTATACCCGTGATGCCAGTTATACCTGTTGCACCCGTAACACCAGTGCAGCAAGGTCCGGTAGCTCCAGTTGCACCGGCTGCTCCCGTTATACCCGTGATGCCAGTTATACCTGTTGCACCGGTAATTTCCGAGCCCGTAGCGCCGGTAGGACCGCTAATGCCCGTATCTCCTGTTGCACCTGTTGGACCGGTTGACGTTGAACCACCTGAATTTCCTTGTGGACCCGTGGCGCCAGTAATTCCTGTCGCACCGGTGATACCCGTAAGTCCTGTTGCACCCGTTGGTCCTGTGCCGCCAATGCCCGTCGCACCGGTAATGCCCGTGCCATCTGCCCCTGTTGAACCAGTACTACCAGTTGCGCCAGTAGAACCGGTTATTCCCGTAATGCCGGTTGTACCGGCAATCCCTGTTGCGCCGGTCAAACCAGTCGCACCCGTTGCACCAGTAGCTCCGGTAATGCCCAAGGTGTTTGAAATATTAACGCCGTGTACATATATTGCTCCTGCATTGAGCGTGCAGGTTATGTTGAGATTACAAAATTGCACCACTTTGCATGCTCGGGTAATATCATCGTCTCCCCTAAGTAAGGCATAATCATGAGTAAGTTCTTGTTGGTAATCTACCAGGATTTGCATAAGCGCTTGGTAGTGATAAGCAGGCATCTGTTGTTTGTGTTTGCGCAAAGCATTAATCAGCAATGGCATACTTTGCGTGATGGTGGTGTAGCTGGTCTGGTCACCTATAGATAAGTCATTTTTCAGCGTTTCAAGAATTTTGTTTGATGAAAGTATTGGTACCAACAAGAAAATGAGTTCTTTAACCTCCTCAGGAACCGTAACCTGTTGAAATCGAGAAAGCTCTTCATATGGCATTTGTTCATTGTCAGATGCATCATTGTTAGCATTGAGTTGAACGCCAACACCTAACGATAATAAAAAAATGAACATGACATAGCCACGATAAAAAATTTGCATACATTCTTCCTTTTTTTAGAAAACATTACTTTTTTGCAGCAGCGTAGAACGAATGATTAAACCTTTTCAATATTAACGCATACATTAAACGCAGCACCCTCTTGGGCACTCAAGGTAACCGTGGAGGTAGAAGAATTGATAAGTGATAGGATTTCTCCTGTATTTGTTGTAGTAAAGCTAACCACACCAACCATATTATCCAATGAGTATGTCGATACGAGCGAGAGACCATGTGATGATGTATCTTGTTTATATACCGTGAAATAATTCGCTTGCTGCCCCATCATAAAAAATGCAACATTATAGGTCCCAATTTGCTTAATTCGAAGCTCAGACAATGAAATTACCGTGAAAGCTTCGTTGTAATCTGATGATGTTAGACTATCAAAAAAAATCGGAGCTCCTGGCTCTACTTCTTGTCTTAACGTGTAGTAAAAAGTTCCATACTCTCCACTATGCATCCGTGAACATAAGCCTAGCGTTAATAACACAACAGTTGCCAAACGATTACCAAAAACAAGAAAAGCCATAGCAAAATCCTTTTTTAAAGATCATTGTTTTTTATGCGCAGCCTAAAATTTCGATTGAGTTAAGTCAATCTTTACCCGAGCAAAAAAGAAGCCAACTCAAGACGATCACATAACTTTCCACAAACTTCTTTAAGAAAACGGGGCTCATCGTTGAGCCCCTGATATAAAAATATATATAACATCTCTAAAATTACGCTAATCGTTTAATCAACATTGATGCACCAACCGTACTACCTCCAGTGCCTACCGTAACTGTTGAGCCTAAGTTATTATAAAGCGTAAAAGATTCGGAAACCGTTGTAGAAAAAATAACCTGTCCGGTTATTTCAAGTGAATTGGGTGCGCCATAATAACTACCATTAATGAAACCCGATGACGAACCTACCAAAAACCAGTTATTATTAGGAAAATTAAGATTCTGCGTTACTGACCAGTTTACCTCGTAAGTACCTGCTGATAGAAACGTAATCGATGTCGATGGAGGTGAAAAAGAAAAGCCGGAGGTTATAGAACCAGCAGTACTAAAAATTGGACCTGCACCTGTAGCCACACTTTGCGTACTGGTCGCAAAAATGTATGCATATTGCACAACCGCATTAGTTCCATTAGTTCCATTAGTTCCAGCAGTTCCCGTTGCACCTGTGGCACCTGTCGTTCCTATAATGCCTGTTGTACCCGTGGTTCCAGTTATACCTGTTATACCCGTAGTACCAGTTGTACCTGTCGTACCTGCAACTCCAGTAGCACCTGTCGTGCCTGTTATGCCGCTTATACCAGTCGTTCCTGTAGTGCCAGTTGTACCCGTAGCTCCAGTAGTACCTGTTGTCCCCGTAGTTCCCGTAGCTCCAGTAGTTCCCGTCGTACCGGTTGTACCCGTGGTACCAGTAATTCCCGTTGCTCCGGTCGTTCCCGTCGTACCGGTTGTACCTGTAACTCCAGTAGTTCCTGTGATGCCAGTAGTTCCCGTAGTTCCAGTAGTACCCGTAGTTCCGGTAATTCCCGTGATGCCCGTCGTTCCTGTTGTACCAGTTGTACCTGTAGTTCCAGTGATGCCCGTTGCTCCTGTTGTACCTGTCACTCCAGTTGTACCCGTGGTGCCGGTAGTTCCTGTTATTCCAGTTTCACCAGTGATCCCTGTTTCTCCTGTTGTACCCGTTTCTCCGGTTATACCAGTCGTTCCTGTCGTGCCGGTAATTCCCGTTTTACCCGTCGCGCCAGTTGTTCCCGTCGTACCAGTATTGCCCGTAGCTCCTGTGGTGCCGGTAGTTCCTGTTATTCCAGTTTCACCGGTAATGCCTGTTTCACCCGTGACACCTGTGGCCCCTGTTTCTCCGGTCGTTCCTGTTATACCTGTTTCACCGGTAGTTCCTGTTTCGCCCGTCGTTCCAGTGGTACCCGTTTTACCCGTAGCTCCCGTAATACCTGTTGTGCCAGTCGTTCCCGTTTTTCCAGTGGCTCCTGTGGTGCCAGTCGTTCCTGTAATACCAGTTTGCCCAGTAGTCCCTGTTTCTCCCGTCGTTCCGGTGGTACCAGTTTCTCCTGTCGTTCCCGTTTCTCCCGTCGTTCCTGTTATACCTGTAATCCCTGTTGTTCCTGTCGTGCCGGTGATTCCCGTTATACCAGTTATACCGGTGATTCCAGTTGTTCCAGTTGTGCCTGTCGTACCCGTACGTCCTGTCGCTCCGGTGATTCCCGTTGTGCCAGTTATACCTGTAGTTCCAGTTTCTCCCGTCGTTCCTGTTGTACCGGTTTCGCCTGTTATACCAGTCTCGCCTGTCGTTCCGGTGGTACCGGTTTCACCCGTCGTGCCCGTGATACCTGTTTCACCCGTTGTTCCTGTCGTGCCGGTGATTCC